>CBIHPZ010000409.1:0-4442 GCA_966211865.1 uncultured Aquabacterium sp. | reverse complement strand
GCCACCTGCAGCGGAAACACGTGCTCGCCATACAGGTCCTGGTGCAGGCAGTTGTAGTCGCCCGCGCCGTACTGGAGCAGCAGTGGCGTGGGCCGCGACTGGCCGGCGGCGGCGCAGCGTGCGATGAATTCAGCGTGAGTCGAAGGGAATCGCGATGCCAGGCCCATTCGTTCATGCCATTGGTTGGCAATGGGCACCAGCAGCGGGTACAGCGATGTGCGCCAGTGCTGCACCAGCGGCGGCAGCGGGTAGGCGAAGTAGCGGTATTCGCCGCGGCCGAAGCCATGCCGCGCCATCACCACGTGGCTGCGAAAACCCGCGCCGGGGCCGTACATCGCGGCGATGCCGCGGCATTCGGCCGGGGACAGCAGGCCGCGAAACACGAACCAGCCCTGCGCGTCCAGCCCCTGCGGCAGGCCGTGCGCATCCAGATGCTGCAGCCGCTCCTGCACGTCGCTGCCGGCGGCGCCTTGGTCCAGGCGCGCCGCACGCGCGGCATCGTCGCCCACCACCCCGTCGTCGCGTTTCATGCGGCCTGCTCCTCGTCGCGCTGGCCGATGGCCGCCGCCTCGCGCGCGATCAACGCCCGCTTGCGGTCGATGCCCCAGCGGTAGCCCGACAGGCTGCCGTCGTTGCGCACCACCCGGTGGCAGGGAATGGCCACGGCAATCGCGTTCGCCGCGCAGGCGCCGGCCACGGCGCGCACCGCGCCCGGTGCGCCGATCTTCCGGGCAATGCCGGAATAGGTGGCCGTCTCGCCCGGCGGGATCTCGCGCAGCGCCTGCCACACGCGCTGCTGGAAGGCGGTGCCGCGTACATCCAGCGGTAGGGACAGGCCACGCGCCGGTGCCTCCACCAGTCCCACCACCTGCGCCACCAGGCGTTCATACGCCGCGTCGCCACCCACCAGCTGGGCCTTCGGAAAGCGGTCCTGCAGGTCGCGCAGCAGCGCTTCCGGATCGTCGCCCAGCAGGATGGCCGCCACGCCCTGGGGGCTGGAAGCGACCAGGATGGCGCCCAGCGAGCACTGGCCCACGGCGAAGCGCAGCACCTCGTGCGCGCCGCCGGCGCGGTAGCGCGTGGGGCGCATGCCCAGCACGCTGGTGGAGGCTTCATAGAAGCGGCCGTTGGAGCCGAAGCCGGCCTCGTGGAAGGCCTCGGTCACGGTGGCCGCGGTGGCCAGGCCGGCGCGGAGGCGGGCGGCCCGGCCGGCGGCGGCATACGCCTTGGGCGTCAGGCCGGTGGCCTGCTTGAACAGGCGGTGGAAATGGTGCGGGCTCAACTCGACGGCCTCGGCCAGCTGCGCCAGCGACAGCGGCTCGGCGGCGTCATCGAGCAGCCGGCAGGCCTTGGTGACGATGGCCGCATGGGCCGCCGCGATGGACAGGCCCTGGGGGTTGCAGCGGCGGCACGGGCGAAACCCCGCGGCCTCGGCCGCGGCGGGGCTGTCGTGCAGCCGCACGTTCTTCGGGTTGGCACGGCGGGCCGGGCAGGACGGCCGGCAGTAGACGCCGGTCGTCGCGACCGAGTACCAGAAGCTGCCGTCGGCAGACGGGTCGCGGGCCGTGATGCGGGCCCAGCGCGGGTCCTGCGTGACGTCGATCGGCGGGTTCGTCTTCATGGTGGGCTGGCGGGCAGGTTGAAGCATGCACCCAGTGTCGGCAAGGGCATGCCGCGGCGCGCTCCGGGTCTTGCTTTTGAATCGGGGTTTGCCGCAAAGATCCCGCCATGACCCCACCGCTCACCCTCTACGGCGCCACCGCGTCCGGCTCCATCGCCGTCGAAGCCGCGCTGACCTTGCTGGACATCCCCTACACCCTGGTGGAAGGCGCCACCTGGGCCGACGAGGCCGCCCGCGAACGCGTGGCAGCGCGCAACGCCATGCGGCAGATTCCCACCCTGGTCTTCCCCAGCGGCGAGGTCATGACCGAAAGCGCCGCCATCCTGATGCACCTGGCCGACACCCACCCGCGGGCCCGGCTGGCGCCGCCGCTGCAGGACGACCCGCGGCGCCGCCAGTTCCTGCGCTGGATGGTCTACGTCTCCTCGGCCATCTATGCGCTGCACTGGATCAAGCCCGACGTGCGCCGCATCGGCGCGCCGCCCGAGGCGCGCGACAGCGTGGTGGATGCGGTGCACGAGCGCATCGCCTTCTGCTGGGCGCACATGGATGCACAGCTTGCACCGGCGCGGTACCTTCTAGGCGATGAACTGAGCGTCCTCGATCTCTACGTCACCGTCGTCTCCCGCTTCGGTCCCTGGCGCGAGCGCTTCTACCAGGTGGCGCCGCAGATGGCCCACGTGGTGCGCCGCGTGGACGCCGAACCGCGGCTCGCGGACTTCTGGGCGCGGCGCTTCCCGCTGGACGAGGCCTGATGCGCATCGCCGTGGGGCACGGCGCCGAGACTGCAGGATCGGCCGCCACGCTGAAACTTTCGCCATCGAAGCGCGCGGCGGCCGGGCCACACTGCGGCGCATGACCCTCGAAGTGACCGACGCGGGGCTGCCAGCCACCGCCCGTGCCGACGCCTGTGAAGCGCGCACCCTCGCGAGGGCCGTCTGGGCCACGCGCATCCAGTTCGCCGCGCTGGGCATGCTGGGCGGCGCCTGGGGCGTGCACATCCCTTCGGTGAAGGGGCAGTACGCGCTGGGGGAGGCGATGCTGTCGTCCGTGCTGCTGGCCGCGGCCGTCGGCGCAGTGGTTTCGCTCTTCGGCGCGGGCCGGCTCATCGGCCGCGTCGGCGTGCGCGCGGCGTGCACCCTGGCGGCGGCCGTGATGGGCGTGATGCTGGCGCTGGTGCTGTGGTGGGGCAGCCTGTGGCTGCTGCTGCCGGCCATGCTGCTGTTCGGCATGGCCATGAGCCTGTTCGACGTGGCCATCAACACCGAGGGCACGGCGCTGGAAAGCCTGTCGGGCCGCACGGTGATGAGCAACCTGCACGCCATGTTCAGCGTCGGCGCCATGGCCGGGGCGGCCACCACCGGCGCACTGCTGCGGGCGCAGGTGGATGCGCGCGTCCAGCTGGCGGCCATTGGCGTGGCCACGGCAGCGGTGGCCACGCTGGCCGCGCGCCGCATGCTGCAGGCGCATCCCGCGCCGGCGGACGACGGCGCGCCGCAGCAGCACTTCGCCTGGCCGCGCGGCCTGTTGCTGGTCATCGGGCTGATGATCTTCGCCGGCATGAGCGCCGAGGGCGTGATGTACGACTGGTGCGTGCTGTACCTGAAGCAGGAGCTGCAGCTGCGCCAGGACGTGGCGGCGATGGGCTACGCGGCCTTCACCGCGGCCATGGCACTGGCGCGCTTCGCGGGTGACGCGCTGCGCGCCCGCTACAGCGAGCGCAACCTGCTGCGCGCCAGCGCGGGCCTGGCGGCGGTGGCCATGGCGGTGGTGCTGGCCAGTGGCAACGCCGTGGTCTCCATCGCCGGCTACGCGCTGGTGGGCGCCGGCCTGGCCCCCGTGGTGCCGATCCTGTTCAACGCCGCCACGCGCGTGCCCGGCACCAGCCGCGCGGCGGCAATTGCCGCGGTGTCTTCCATCGGCTACCTGGGCTTCATGATCGGCCCGCCCCTGATCGGCGGCCTGGCGCAGTCCGTCTCGCTGACCGCGGCGATGTGGGTGGTGGTGCTGGCTTCCGCGCTGCTGGCGATCGGCGCGCGCAAGGTGGGTTGAGAAGGCCTCTCACGCTCTCAGCCGGTCCTGCACGCCTGCTCGTTCCGGCGGCCCGCCGGGCGCGCCGGATTCATTCACCAGGCTGAGGCTTTCACGGCTGCCGCGGCTCGCCACGCGGCAGCACGTCCGCGATGATGGCCATCGATTTCCATCCGGCCACCGGCGGCGTGTGGCCGGGTCGCGGGGCGTCGGCCGAGAGTTCGGCGCCGGCGCTCTTGTGGATGTAGCGGGGGCAATTGGGAAAGAGCCGCCGCACCTTCACCCGCACCACCAATTGCGCGCCGTGGTGCCGCGCCAGCGATTCGGCATCGTCCAGCACCACGGCATCGCCATTCAGGCGCAGGCGCTTCGGCGATTCGAAATCGATGAACAGCAATTGCACCGCCGCATTGGCGCCGATGTTGCCCAGGCTGCGGAATTGGCCATTGCCGTCGTAGCTGGGAAATTCCAGCTCGTCCGGCCCGGTCACCCGCACGAAGCCCGGCACGCCACCCTTGTACGAGCAATCCGGCCGGCCTTCGGCGTCGGCGGTGGCCAGGAAGAACAGCGTGCGGCTCTCGATGAAGGCCTTGTCCTGGTCGGTGAATGCGTTGCGGCCCAGCTTCTCGTCCAGCCGGTCGGCCAGGCGCCGGGTGTCGAAGCGGTCCTGCAGCGCGCGCATGCCGGGGTGGTAGGTCGAATCGCTCATGACATCTCCTTCCGTCACGGGGACCGCCGCATCATGCGCTCGCTTCACACGCCGCACCCACTTTTCACGCGCGGCGGCGCC
>CBIHPZ010000408.1:0-4444 GCA_966211865.1 uncultured Aquabacterium sp. | reverse complement strand
AGAAGTCCAAGGTCAAGGTCTCGGTCACGATCTTCGGTCGTGCCACGGGCGTCGAGCTGGACTTCGCGCAAGTCGAGAAAGTTTGACGAGCGCAGCTCGTCAAACTTCGCCGAGGCCCGCAGGGCCGCAGGCAAGGTCTGAACGCAAGTCGCCACAACCCCGGCCTGCGTTGTCTCCCCAGGGTTGATAGACGAGGAGCTTGCTCGACACCTTCGGGTGAAGACGGGCGCTTGAACTCGAGGAGCCAGTCATGGCAAAGAAAATCGTCGGCTTCATCAAGCTGCAAATTCCGGCGGGCAAGGCCAACCCCTCGCCGCCGGTGGGTCCTGCGCTGGGTCAGCGCGGCCTGAACATCATGGAGTTCTGCAAGGCGTTCAACGCCCAGACGCAGGGCTACGAGCCGGGCCTGAAGCTGCCGGTGGTCATCACCGCCTTCGCCGACAAGTCCTTCACCTTCGTGCTGAAGTCGCCCCCGGCGACCGTGCTGCTGAAGAAGGCCGCCAAGATCGAGAAGGGCTCCGGCCGCGCGCACCTGGACAAGGTCGGCAAGGTCACCCGCGCCCAGCTCGAGGAAATCGCCAAGGTCAAGATCAAGGATCTGACCGCGGCCGACATGGACGCCGCGGTCAAGACGATCGCCGGCTCGGCCCGCTCGATGGGCCTGATCGTGGAAGGGGTCTGACACCATGGCCAAGCTCACGAAGAAGCAGAAGGCGCTGGCCGGCAAGGTCGACACCATCAAGCTGTACGCCATCAACGAAGCGCTGTCGCTGGTCAAGACCCACGCCACCGCCAAGTTCGATGAATCGATCGACGTCGCCGTGCAACTCGGCATCGACGCCAAGAAGTCCGACCAGGTCGTGCGCGGCGCGGTCGTGATGCCCAACGGCACCGGCAAGACCAAGCGCGTCGCCGTGTTCGCCCAGGGCGCCAAGGCCGAGGAAGCCAAGGCCGCCGGCGCCGACGTGGTCGGCATGGACGACCTGGCCGCCGAGATCAAGGCCGGCAACATCAACTTCGACGTCGTCATCGCCTCGCCGGACACCATGCGCGTGGTCGGTACGCTGGGTCAGATCCTCGGCCCGCGCGGCCTGATGCCGAACCCCAAGGTCGGCACCGTGACGCCCGACGTCGCCACCGCGGTGAAGAACGCCAAGGCGGGCCAGGTGCAGTTCCGAGTCGACAAGGCCGGCATCATCCACGGCACCATCGGCCGCCGCTCGTTCGATGACGAGAAGCTGAAGGGCAACCTGGCCGCGCTGCTGGAAGCACTGACCAAGGCCAAGCCGGCGTCGAGCAAGGGCGTGTACCTGCGCAAGGTCGCCGTGTCGTCGACCATGGGTGTCGGCGTGCGCGTCGACATGACCACGCTGTCGGCCTGACGTGAACACGGATCGCGCGCCGGTCTAGCGCGCGATCCTTGAATTGGTGGCCGCCGCGGGCAACCGCGGCGGGTCATCCAAGACCGCTGGCGAAGCGCCGGAATCCGTTCCGGCGCCTCTTAATCGGAAGCCATTCGGCAAACCGGCCAGCGCAGATGGCGGTCCCACCCGAAGGACAGTGGAATCCCGGTTCGCAAGGACTGGTGATTCGGTTGGCTGGAAGGTTTGGTCGCTGCAACCCCGGGTGCGCCGGGAAGCCTGCCGGCAACGGCAGAGCCAACGGCGCGTATTTGTGAGGAGCAGACCTTTGAGTCTCAATCGCAACGAGAAAGCAGCCGTGATCTCGGACGTGTCGGCGCAAGCCGCCCGTTCGCAGACGCTCGCGCTGGCCGAGTACCGTGGCCTCACCGTGGAACACCTGAACAAGCTGCGCCGCGAGGCGCGCGACAAGGGCGTTTATCTTCACGTGCTGAAGAACACGCTCGCCCGTCGCGCCGTCGCCGGCACGCCGTTCGAGGTGGCCGCGGAGACCATGGCCGGTCCGCTGATCTACGGCTTTTCCGAAGACGCGGTCGCTGCCGCGAAAGTCATCGCTGACTTCGCCAAGGGCAACGACAAGCTGGTCGTCAAGGGCGGCGCTTACGCCGGCAAGGCGCTGGATGCCAACGGGGTCAAGGCCCTGGCAGCCATCCCGAGCCGCGAGGTGCTGATCGCCCAGGTCGCCGGCCTGCTGAAGTCGCCGATCCAGCGACTGGCAGGTGTCCTGGCTGCCGTGGCCGAGAAGAAGGGCGGTGGCGCCGAAGCCGCTGCGCCGGAAGCCGCGGCCGAAGCCCCTGCCGCCTGACCGCTTCACGCGTCAAGCAATCAACCGAATCTACTGAATCGAGGAATCCCAAATGGCATTCGACAAAGACGCCTTCCTGGCAGCGATGGACAGCATGTCCGTCATGGAACTCAATGACCTGGTGAAGGCCATTGAAGAGAAGTTCGGCGTGTCCGCCGCTGCGATGGCCGCCCCGGCCGCTGGTGGTGGCGGTGCTGCCGCTCCGGCCGCTGAAGAGAAGACCGAATTCAACGTCGTGCTGCTCGAAGCCGGCGCCAACAAGGTCTCCGTCATCAAGGCCGTGCGCGAACTGACGGGCCTGGGCCTGAAGGAAGCCAAGGACCTGGTGGACGGCGCTCCGAAGCCCGTCAAGGAAGGCATTGCCAAGGCCGACGCCGAAGCCGCCAAGAAGAAGCTGGAAGACGCCGGCGCCAAGGTCGAACTCAAGTAATTCTTGGGAACGTCCAAGGCTGGCGGCCCTCCAAAAGGGCGCCAGCCTTTTGCGCTTCAGGGGTAAACGCCCCTGGAGAGCACCTGGAAAGGCCGATCGGGCTAGGCTCGAAGACCTTTCCAAGTGTTCTCTGATCCGACTGCAGGGAACGGTTTGGTCGGACTCCGGTGCAACGCCGGGGTTGTCCGCCAGCGGCTGGTAGTGGCCAGCCACCAAGCTTTGAGACGCCACCTTCAGGGTCGATCGCCTGGGCCGCCCAGGATCGGCTCACCCCTGGAGGGGGGACGGACCGCCGCATGGCGGTCTGCAGAGGTGGTGCTCAAGTGCCAGTCGCCGACGAGACGCGCATCAGGCCCCAAGTGCGCGTCGTCGACACGGAGTCTCCATGGCGCAAACCACCCCCTACTCCTACACCGAGCGCAAGCGCATCCGCAAGAGCTTCGGCAAGCGCGCGAGCGTGCTGAACGTTCCCTACCTGCTGACGATGCAGCGCGATGCCTACGTCGCGTTCCTTCAGAAGGACCTGCCGCCGCAGAAACGCAAGCCCGAAGGGCTGCAGGCGGCCTTCCTGTCCGCCTTCCCGATCGTGTCGCACAACGGCATGGTCGAGATGAAGTTCATCGAATACAACATCGCCAAGCCGCCGTTCGACGTGCGCGAGTGCCAGCAGCGGGGCCTGACCTACGCCGCGGCCGTGCGCGCCCGGCTGCAGATGATCATCTACGACCGCGAGTCGGCGCCGGCCAAGGTGGTCAAGGAGATCAAGGAGCAGGAGGTCTACATGGGCGAAGTGCCCCTGATGACCGACTACGGCTCCTTCATCGTCAACGGCACCGAGCGCGTCATCGTCAGCCAGCTGCACCGCTCGCCGGGCGTGTTCTTCGAGCACGACAAGGGCAAGACGCACAGCTCGGGCAAGCTGCTGTTCTCGGCCCGCATCATTCCCTACCGCGGTTCCTGGCTCGACTTCGAGTTCGACCCCAAGGACGTCCTGTACTTCCGCGTCGACCGCCGCCGCAAGATGCCGGTGACGATCCTGCTGAAGGCCATCGGCCTGAACCCCGAGCAGATCCTCGCCCACTTCTTCGTCTTCGATAACTTCCGCCTGATGGATTCGGGCGCGCAGCTCGAATTCGTGGCCGACCGCCTGCGCGGTGAAGTCGCCCGCTTCGACATCACCGACAAGGAAGGCAAGGTCATCGTCGAGAAGGACAAGCGCATCACCGCGCGCCATGTCCGCCAGCTCGAGCAGAGCGAGACCCGCTTCATCTCGGTGCCGGAAGACTTCCTGGTCGGCCGCATCGTCGCCCGCAACATGGTCGACCCGGACACCGGCGAGATCGTGGCCAAGGCCAACGACGAGCTGACCGACTCGCTGCTGAAGAAGCTGCGCGCCGCCGGGATCAAGGACATCCAGTGCCTGTTCACGAACGAGCTGGACCAGGGTGCCTACATCAGCCAGACGCTGGGTGGTGACGAGACCGACAGCGAGCTGGCCGCTCGCGTGGCGATCTATCGCATGATGCGCCCCGGCGAGCCGCCGACGGAAGACGCCGTGCAGGCCCTGTTCGGCCGCCTCTTCTACAACGAGGACACCTACGACCTGTCGCGCGTCGGGCGCATGAAGTTCAACGCCCGCGTGGGCCGCGACGCCCCCGAAGGCCCGATGACCCTGACCAACGAGGACATCCTCGACGTGGTCAAGATCCTGGTCGAGCTGCGCAACGGCCGCGGCGACGTCGACGACATCGACCACCTGGGCAACCGCCGCGTGCGCTGCGTGGGCGA
>CBIHPZ010000407.1:0-4446 GCA_966211865.1 uncultured Aquabacterium sp. | reverse complement strand
CGTCCGACCCACTGCTCCCAAAGCAGTTGCGCTACCAGGCTGCGCTACACCCCGAAGCGGCGGATTCTAGTCCGTCTCGTGCGGCCTCCACCGGGAATCGCGCCCGGCAGCTTCTTCAGGGCCGGGCGGCATACGCCCGATCGAACGCCTCCTCCAAGCGGGGGTGCACGCCGCGCAGCCGGTCGACCACCGACTTGGCCCAGTCGAAGTACTCGCGCCGGCGCTCCAGCGGCCAGCCGGCCGGCGGCGAGGTCGCCACGTCGCGCAGGTTGCTGATCTTGTCGGCCAGTTTCACCAGCTTGGCACGGTCGCTGATGGTGGCGGCGTGCTCCACCTGCAGGCGCTTGCGCTCGGCCTTGAGCAGGCTGCGGTCGTCGGTGACCTCGAGGACGACACCGCTGATCGCGGTGCCGAACTCGCGCGTCAGTTCGTCGGCGGTGGTGTCGGTGTCTTCCACCGTGTCGTGCAGCAGCGCGGCGCACAGGGTCACGGTGTCGGCCACGCCGCCTTCGTTGGCGAGCACGTTGGCCAGGGTCAGCGGGTGGTTGATGTAGGGCGACGCATCGACGTCCTTGCGCCGCTGGTTGCGGTGCTTGTGGGCGGCAAAGGCGCTGGCGCGCAGGACGAGGGCCACGTCGGTGGCCGCAGGCGGGACGGGAAGCATGGCTGACGCTCCGTCGCCGGCCGCGAGGGCGCCGCCGGCGTGTTGAAGGAAGCGCCCATCTTGCCCGAGTGGCTTGCTTCAGCCGTGCGCCAGGTACTCGACACCGGTCTGCGCCAACCCGACGATCTCGACGCTGGCGGCGTTGATGTCGACCGTTGCGGCAATCGTGCCCAGCGACACCTGGGTGAACTGCCCGCGGTCCAGCAGGCCGACGTAGTACGACAGGCTGGCCGGGTCCGGCGCCACGCCGACCACGTTGTCGTAGACGAGGCGCACGAAGTCGGTGTTGGATCGGGAGCCAGCGAGCTTCGTGAAATCGGCGCTGGCCAGCACGCGGCCCACCACGTCGTTCAGCGCCAGTCCGCTGTCGACCAAGGCCAGCACGTCGCCCACCTTGGTGGCGTTGCGCAGGAACTCGGGTCCCAGCAGCGCGCGCACCACCAGCGCGGCGTTGTACGCGGGCTGGCCCGGCTGCGTGTCCAGCGCCAGGGAACTGCCCTGGAACCGCAGGCGTTCCACGCTGTTGAGCAGGTCGGTGCCTTCGCCGCCGGACAGGGCGCGCACGGTCACGTCGCTGCCGCTGCGTTGCACCTGGTAGGCGCTTCGGGCCCCGGCGTAGACAGCGGTGTCGGTGCCGGTGCCGCCGTTGAGCACGTCGTTGCCCTCACGGCCACGCAGGATATCGTTGCCGGCCAAGCCGATCAGCGTGTCCGCCTTGGCGCCACCGGACAGTTCGTTCCCCCAGTCGTTGCCGGTGAAGCGCACCCCGGCCGGCATGTCGTTGAAGGCGGACAGGTTCTCGACCGCGGTGCCCTGCAGCGAGTAGTCGAAGCCGACGAAGATGGTGTCGATGCCTTCGTAGCCGTTTTCCTCGACCCGATCGTTCACGGAGTCGAGCACGTAGCGGTCGTTGCCCGGTCCGCCGCGGAAGGTGTCGTTGCCCTTGCGCATGGCCGGGTCCCAGTCGAAGGTGTCATCGCCTTCACCGCCTTCCAGGATGTCGTTGCCGTCCCCGCCCTGCAGCACGTTGTCGAACACATTGCCGAGCACCACGTCGTCGAAATGCGAGCCGTCGAAGTTCTCGTACTCACCCCACAGCCACGTCCAGCGGTTCGGGTTGTAGCCCTCGACCGCCAGCAGGACGGCGTCTTCAAGCGTGGTGACGAATCCGACCTCGTGCACGTGCTGGCCATTCGTCGTCGTGAATGAGCCCATGTCGGCCGACACCCCGAAGGCCATGCCGCTGGCGTCCAGGGTGTCGCTGCCGGACGAGTCCCACAGCGTGTTGTAGTAGGTGCCCAGGTAACGGCTCAGGTCGTGGCGGGAATTGCCGGCACTGCCGGTCGATTCGCCATACAGGTATTGCAGCGCAATGACGTCCATGATCATTGGCGCAATGGGCATCGACCCCTTGTACGCACCATCACCGCCGGTTTCCAGCCGGTCATAGGACATCACCGACATCCATTGGCGATCCGCGAATGGCATGTTCAGGTCGGCGTACGTGGGTCGGCCGGTGCCGCCATTGTCGTGCGGATGCTTCAGGCCCAGGCCATGCAACACCTCGTGCAGCAGCAGTGCAAAGCCGGCTGTTCCCACCTCGTAGTCCAGCGAGCGGATGAAAGGGTTGTTCCAGTTCAGCCAGGCGTCACCGGCGGCGCCGCGGTAGGGGCTGGCATCGGACGCGGCCGAGGGGAAATAGCAGAAGGCCGTGGCAGTGGTGTTGTTGAATCGCTGGTCATTCAATGGCTGGCCATTGGACGAGGTGCCGTTGTAGGCATACGAGATGTTCAGGTTCGATCCCGCCGCATTCGCCGCCAAATAGCCGAGGCTGCTGCCGGTGCTCGGGAAATAGCCGAGGAACTTGAAATCGACGTCGACGTAATAGGAAATGAAATCGAACAGCGTGCTGAAATCATCCTGGGTTTCAGTGGCCTGCAGGGAAGGGTGGTTCCATTGCGAGCCGGAAACGGACCAATTCAGCACCCGGGGCGTTCCGGGCTGGAACAGCCAGCGGTAGCCATTGATCGTCGCCTCGATGTCGACCAGCGACGTGATGGGCAGGGGATTGGTGGAAGGGTATGCAGCCATGGCGGGCACTGTGCCTGCGGCACGGGCCGGGTGTCATCCCTTCTTGGGCGGAGGCCTGGCGGCCTTGGCGCCGGGGGCGCATTCAGCCGGTGTGGGAGAAGGCTGGCCCGCGTGGCCTGCCCGGAGGGACTCGAACCCCCGACCTGCTGCTTAGAAGGCAGCTGCTCTATCCAGTTGAGCTACGGGCAGAAGGCGTGGATTCTAGGCGGCGGGCTGCCCCACCCGCGGCACCGCGCGGAGTTCAGTGCCGCTTGTACTGCTCGTCGCCGAACAGGATGCTGCGCGACTTGTCGTCGGTCAGCGGCTTGCGGCGATCGGCCAGCACCTCGACGCCGCGCTTGACCGCTGGGCGGCCGGCGATCTCGTCGAACCAGCCCTTCAGGTTGGGATAGTCGTTCCAGTCGATGCCCTGGTTCTTCCAGGAGCGCAGCCAGGGGAAGACCGCGATGTCGGCGATGGAGTACTCGGCGCCGCCCAGGTACTTGGACCGCGCCAGGCGCTTGTCCATCACCCCGTACAGGCGCTTCGCCTCGTTGGTGTAGCGGTCGACGGCGTAGGGGATGCGTTCAGGCGCGTAGATGCGGAAGTGATGCGCCTGGCCGAGCATCGGGCCGACGCCGCCCATCTGGAACATCAGCCACTGCAGCACCTCGTACTTGGCGGCCACGCCCTCGGGCAGGAACTTACCGGTCTTGCCCGCGAGGTACAGCAGGATGGCGCCGGATTCGAAGAGGCTGATCGGCCGGCCCTCGGGCCCGTCGGGGTCGACGATGGCGGGGATCTTGTTGTTGGGGCTGATCGCGAGAAAGGCGGGATCGAACTGCTCGCCGGCGCCGATGTCGACCGCGTGAACGCGGTAGGGCAGCCCGCACTCTTCAAGCATCACGTGAACCTTGTGGCCGTTCGGCGTGGCCCAGGAATACACTTCGATCATTCTTGTCCCCACTCATCGGCCGTCGGTTGGGCTGACTCTAAACCATGCTGGATTCGCTTCGGCGCCTGTGGAACAAAGGTCCCAAACCCACTGACCTGTCGGCGTTCGAAGCGTGGGCTCAAGCGCACGGGCACCAGCTCAAGCGCATCCGCGATGCCGATGGCTGCATCATCGAACCGCTGAACGCAGGCGCCAACGGCTGGCGCATCGAGTGGGGTGAATCCCAACGCAGCTACATCGCCTCGCGCGAGGTGCGGCTGTCGGCCGACATCGGCACGCCACGCGAGATGCTGGTGCTGGTGCTCAACCGCGAGTTGATGGAGACGATGGAGAAGCTGGTCTTCGAGCAGTACGTGGAAGACGTGCAGACCCGCATCGACACCGAAAGCCCGCCCGAGATGCGCTGGCTGGTGATGTTCCCCAAGCTCACCGCCAGCGAACTGGGCCGGCTGAAGGACCGCTACGCCGCCATCGCCAGCATCAAGCCGTGGCTGCAGCTGTGGCTGGGCGGTGGCCTGGAAGCGGCCCTGGCGGACACCATCGAGGGCGTGGACCCCGGCACGCCGGTGGTGCTGACGGTGACCCGCGGGCGCCTGACCCTGCGCACCACGATGCCCGAGCCCGATCCGCAGACGCTCACCAAGTGGTTCGACGCGTTCCAGAAGATCCTGCCCAACGCGCGGCAGTTGGCCCGCGACTGGAGCGATGCGTCCGCCGGCGGTGCCACCGGCACGCTGCGGCCTTCGGTGTGGCCGCC
>CBIHPZ010000406.1:0-4456 GCA_966211865.1 uncultured Aquabacterium sp. | reverse complement strand
CGGCCGCAGCACGCAGCGCCAGGCCGGCGCCGGCGTGCAGGCGACGCACCGCTCGAAGCTGGGCAGCACCACGCACCGCTGGGTCGGCGGGCTGGCGCTGGATGCCAGCCGCGTGCGTTTCGACCAGCGCGCGGTGCCCGGCCGGCTGCGAGCCGACCGCGGCGTGGAACCGCTGGCCCCGGCGCTGGAAGACGAGGTCGAGGACGGCACGGTCGCGCTGGATGCCCGCACCCACACCGCCAGCGTCTACGCCGGCGACACCATCGGCTTCGCCCACGGCGCGGACCTGACCCTGTCCGCCCGCCACGACCGCGTGCGGGTGCACAACCGCGACCGCCTCCACCCCGCGCCCCACCCCGCCACGCTGGACGGCGACCACCACTTCGGCCGCGTCCATCCGGCGATAGGACTCGTCTGGCCGCTGGGCCGCCGCGCATCCGCCTACGCCGGCGCCAACGAAGGCAGCCGCGCGCCCACCGCCATCGAGCTGGGCTGCGCCAACCCCGAACGCCCCTGCAAGCTGCCCAACGCCATGGCCGGCGACCCGCCGCTGAAGGCCGTGCGCACCCGCACCATGGAGCTCGGGCTGCGCGGCCGCACGGAAGAAGGCAGCAGCTGGCGCATCGGCCTCTTTCGCGCCGACAACCGCGACGACCTGCTCTTCGTGGCCGACGACGCGGCCGGCTTCGGCTACTTCCGCAACTTCGGCCGCACGCGGCGGCAGGGGCTGGAATGGGGCCTGGAGACCACGCTGGATCGCAGCGTGGACCTGAGCCTGAACGGCACGCTGCTGGACGCCACCTGGCGCAGCGCCGAGACCGTGCGCGGCGATGCGCACAGCGGCTCCAGCGGCGGCCCGGGACAACCCGGCACCATCACCATCCGCCCCGGCCAGCGCCTGCCGCTGGTGCCGCGCGCCCTGCTGAAAGCGGGGCTGGCCTGGCGCATCGCCGAAGGCTGGTCGCTGGACCTGGACGGCCAGGCGGTGGCCGGCAGCCTGGCGCGCGGCAACGAGAACGGCGAACACCAGCCCGACGGCGTCACCACGCTGGGCCCCGGCCGCTCGGCCGGCTACGGCCTGCTGCACGCCGCGCTGCACTGGCAGCCGCGTGCAGGCTGGGACATCACGGCCCGGGTGAACAACCTGCTGGACCGCCGCTACGCCACCGCCGCGCAGCTGGGCGTGGCCGCCTTCAACGCGCAGGGCCAGGTCGACCCGCGCCCCGCCGGCGCGGAAACCGACAGCGGCGCGCTGCGCAGCTCCACCTTCTTCGCGCCCGGCGCGCCGCGGCAGCTCAGCCTGTCGCTGCGCATGGCCTTCGAATGAAGGACGCCATCTTTCAACCCCACTATCAACTGATCGCAGACCCAGCCGCTTCCACTTGAGTCCCGCGCTGGCCATACTGGCTGCTTTCCGCCACCGGACAGCAGCATGACCACCCGCCCCCTGCACGGCATCCGCGTGCTCGACCTCACCAACGTGCTGGCCGGTCCTTTTGCGTGTCATCAACTGGCGCACCTGGGCGCCGACGTCATCAAGGTGGAAGCCCGCGGCACCGGCGACCTGGCGCGGCAGCTGGGCGCGGACACCGAGTTGAACAAGCACCACATGGGCGTGTCCTTCCTGGCGCAGAACCCGGGCAAGCGATCGATCACGCTGGACCTGAAGCACCCGAAGGGCAAGGAGGCTTTCAGGCGCCTGGTGGGCACCGCCGACGTGGTGGTGGAGAACTTCCGCCCCGGCGTGATGGACCGCCTGGGCCTGGGTCACGCGGCCCTGATGGCGCTGAAACCCGGCCTGGTGTACTGCGCCATCTCCGGCTTCGGCCAGGACGGCCCGCTGCGCGACCTGCCGGCCTACGACCAGATCATCCAGGGCATGTCCGGCGTCATGTCCATCACCGGCGCGCCAGAGAACGCACCGTACCGCGTGGGCTACCCCATGGCCGACACCATCGGCGGGCTCACCGCGGCCATGGCGGTCTCCGCCGCGCTGGCCGACACGCGGCGCACGCAGGGCGTGTTCATCGACGTCTCGATGCTGGAAGCGGTGATGGCCACCATGGGCTGGGCGGTGTCCAACTACCTCATCGCCGGGCGCGAGCCGCAGCCGCTGGGCAACGACAACGTCACCGCCAGCCCGTCCGGCACCTTCCGCACCGGCGACGGCCTGCTCAACATTGCCGCCAACAAGCAAGAGCAGTGGGAAGCGGTGTGCCAGGTGCTGGGCCATCCCGAATGGACCGGCGACCCGCGCTTCATCGACCGCCATGCGCGCCTCTTGCACCGGCAGGCGCTGACGCGGCTGATCGAGGAAGCGCTGGCCGGCGCGTCGACCGACGACTGGTGGCAGCGCCTCATCTCGGCCGGCGTGCCCGCAGGGCCGGTGTACGGCGTGGCGCAGGCCCTGGCCCACCCGCAGCTGGCGCAGCGCGGCATGGTGGCTCAGTTCGACGATGTGCCGGGCGTGGGCCGCGGCATCCGCGTGGTGCGCACCGGCTTCAAGCTGGACGGCGAAGCGCCGGCCGTCGACACGCCGCCCCCGCGGCTGGGCGAACACACGCAGTCCCTGCTGCAGGAGCTGGGCTATTCCGCGGCGGAGATCGAACAGCTGCAGCAGGAGAAGGCGGTATGAATGCAACCGAGAACCAGGCGGCCAGCGACTGGTGGCGCACCGCCATCATCGAGATGTCGCCCGGCGTCATCCGCTACCGCGGCTACCCCATCCAGGAACTGATCGGCAAGGTCAGCTTCGCGCAGATGGTCTGGCTGATGACGCGCGGCGAGCTGCCCACGGAGCACCAGGGCCGCCTGCTCGACGCCGCGCTGATGGCCGCCGTGGACCACGGCCCGCAGGCGCCCAGCATCGCCATCGCCCGCATGGCCGCCACCTGCGGCGTGGGCCTGAACAACGCGATGGCCTCGGCCGTGAACGTGCTGGGCGACGTGCACGGCGGCGCGGGCGAACAGGCGGTGGAGATGTATGCCGACATCGCGGCCCGGCTGGACGCCGGCACGCCGCTGGCCGACGCCGCCCGCGCCGGCCTGGACGCTGCGATCGACCGTTATGGAAAGTTCGTCTCCGGCTTCGGCCACCGCTTCCATCCCATCGACCCGCGCGCCCCGCGCCTGCTGCAGCTGGTGGACGAAGCCGCGCAGGCCGGCCACGTCAGCGGCCGCTTTGCCGCCATCGCCCGCGCGGTGGAAGCCGAGCTGGCCGCGCGCAAGGGCGGCCGCCGCATCCCGATGAACATCGACGGCGCCACCGCCGTCATCTACGCCGAGCTGGATTTTCCGGCGCCGCTGGCGCGCGGGCTCTTCTGCCTCTCACGCTCGGTCGGCATCCTGGCGCACGCCTGGGAACAGACGCAGCAGGGCGGCCGCAACAAGGGCCCCATTCCGCGTCAACTGCTGTGGACCTACGACGGACCGGGCCCGCGGCCGGTGCCGGACTGACCGCAGGCCGACGCCCACGGTGGACGCCACCGCCGACGAGGCCGATCAGGCAGCGGCCGCCAGGCCGGTGATGGGTGCTGCATGAGGCCAAGCGCTGCCTGAACCGCCGGGACGGCCGGACATCGCTAATGTTCAATGACAGCGGCCTTCGCCGCCGTCACCAGCGCCTCGATCAAGCGCGTGCGCACCGACGCCCGCGGCCACACCATGCCGAAGCGGCGGCGATGGTCGGCATCCGGCAGCGCAATGCGCGCCACGCGCAGCCCGCGCACCGCCGGCAACGAGACGTCGGGGCACAGCGAGACGCCCAGCCCGCGGTCCACCAGCATCGCAATGGCCGGCAGTGAACTCAGCTCGAAGCGCTCGTGCGGCGCGATGCCGGCCTTGCGCAAATACGCATCGGCCTGCTTGCCCCCGCCCAGCTGGCGGTTGAAGCGGATGAAGGGCTCGCGGGCCAGCAGCTCGTGCGCGTCGCGCTTCGCCCATCGGGCCGGCGCCATCACCACCAGCGGCTCCTCGCACAGCGGCTGCCAGCGCATGGTCTTCGGCATCGTGAACGGCGGGTGCAGGCAGATGGCGGCGTCCAGGTCGCCGCGCTGCAGCCCGTCGTAAAGCTCGGCCGAGGGGCCCGAGCGGATCTCCACCCGCGCGTCCGGGTAAGCCTTGACGAAGCCGGCCAGGATCTCCGGCATCACGCTGTGCAGCGCGGTGTTGATGGCCCCCAGCCGCAGCTCGCGCGTCGCCGCGTCGTCATTGATCGCCGCCTTCAGCTCGCCGATGTCGCGCAGGATGCCCGTGGCGCGTTCCACCAGCCGGTGCCCGGCTTCCGTCGGCGCCACCGTGCGCCCCGCCCGCGCCAGCAGCCGCGTGCCCAGCTCGCGTTCCAGCAGCTTCAGCTGGTGCGCCACCGCCGCCGGCGTGATCTCCAGCCGCCGCGCGGCCTCGGACATCGAGCCCGATTCGACGACGAGCAGGAAGGCGCGGAGGTAGCTGGTTTCCA
>CBIHPZ010000405.1:0-4458 GCA_966211865.1 uncultured Aquabacterium sp. | reverse complement strand
GGCGACCTGGCGCCGCTGCGCGAACGCGGCATCGCCGCCACGCGCCAGCTGGCCAAGCGCCAGCTGACCTGGCTGCGCTCGATGCAGCGCGAGGTGCTGGCCTGTGAACGCGACGACCTGCTGCCGGCCCTGCGGCGGCTGCTGGCGCAGCCCCGGGACGCCTCGATCACGCAATAGGTGCCGCCCCGTGCTGGCACGCACGCGGCACGGCGTTCTTGCGAAAGCTCAAGCCCGATCGGCGGGATCACCCCCACACTGCGCGCCTTCTCCCAACGCCGGGACTGAGGATGCCGATCGAACTGTTCAACCGCCACGGGCACCAGTGCCTCATGTTCACCGACCTCTGCGACGAAGGCGGCGAAGTGGTGCAGTCCAACCAGTTCCTGATCGTCGACGGGGACACCGGCGCGGTCATCGACCCCGGCGGCAACCTGGCCTACGGCGAGCTCTACCTCGCCATGACGCGCTACTTCCCGCCGCAGCGCCTGGCGGCCATCCTGGCCTCGCACGCCGACCCGGACATCATCGCCTCGCTCGACCGCTGGACCACCACCACCAGCAGCGCCCGCATCTACATCTCGCGCATCTGGGAACGCTTCGTGCCGCACTTCTGCAAGCCCGGCAAGACGACCGGGCGCGTGGTCGGCATTCCCGATGCCGGCATGCGCATCGCCATCGGCAACAGCGAGCTGATCGCGCTGCCCGCGCACTTCATGCACTCGGAAGGCAACTTCCAGTTCTACGACCGCACGAGCCGCATCCTGTTCTCGGGCGACCTCGGCGCCTCCATGGGCAGCGGCCGCGAGGCCATGGTGCCCGTGACCTCGCTGGCCGGGCACGTGCCGCGCATGGAAGGCTTCCACCGCCGCTACATGGTGTCCAACAAGATCCTGCGCCTGTGGGCCCGGATGGCGCGCCAGCTGCCCATCGACATGATCGTGCCGCAGCATGGCGCGCCGATGCAGGGCGCCGCGGTGCAGGAGTTCATCGCCTGGGCCGAACAGCTGTCCTGTGGCGTCGACCTGATGGCCGAGCGCGACTACGCCGTGCCGGCGTGAAGCGCGCGGGCCACGGGCCACAATCGCCGCGGTGAACCCTTCCGCGACGACCACACCCTTGCCCACCCTGCCGCCTCCGGGCGCGGCGCTTGCCGCCTGAAGCGCCGCCCATGCTGCGCATCACCGACCTCCGCAAGGCCTACGGCGACACACCGGTCTTCCAGGGCGTCTCGCTGGCCATCGAACGCGGCGAATTCGTCGCCATGCTCGGTGAATCCGGCGTCGGCAAGTCCACGCTGCTGAACTGCATCGCCGGACTCGACGAAGCCGACGGCGGCAGCGTGCACATCGCCGACACCGACGTGCTGTCCCTGCCCGAGCCCGAGCGGGCGAAGCTGCGGCGCGAAAAGCTGGGCTTCGTGTTCCAGGCCTTCCACGTGCTGCCGCACCTGAGCGTGGCCGAGAACGTGGGGCTGCCGCTGCGCCTGCTGGGCCGGCTCGACAAGGCCCGCGTGGACGCGCTGCTCCAGGCGGTCGGCCTGTCCGGCCTGGGTGAACGGAGCCCGGCGCAGCTGTCCGGCGGCCAGCTGCAGCGCGTGGCGCTGGCGCGCGCCCTGGTGCACAAGCCGCTGTTGATCCTCGCCGACGAGCCCACCGGCAACCTGGACCCCGGCACCGCCGAACGCATGATGGACGTGCTGCAGGCCCAGGTGCGGGCCGAGGGCGCGGCCTGCCTGCTGGTCACCCACTCGGCCGCCGCCGCATCCCGGGCCGACCGCGTGCTGCGGCTCACGGCCACGGGCATCGAGCGTTAGGACCGGGTGATGCTGCGCCTGCTGCCGCTGAGCTGGGCCGAGTGGCGCCACCACCCCTGGCGCCATGCCGCGGCGCTGCTGGCGGTGGCGCTGGGCGTGGCGCTGGCCAGCTCGGTGCAGCTGATCAACCACGCGGCGCTGAGCGAATTCGGCCAGGCCGTGCGCTCGGTCAACGGCGAGCCCGACGTGGTGCTGGCCGGCACCCGGCGCGAAGGCTTCGCCGATGGGCTGGCGGGCGTGCTAACGCTGGATGAACGCGTGGCCGCGGTGAGCCCGGTGGTCGAGGTCGACACGCTGGTGCGGCGCGTCGGCACGGGTTCCAGCGCCAGCGCCAACGCCAGTTCCAGCGAGGCCTCCGGTTCTGGCGACGCCTCCGGTTCCAGCCCCGGCTCCGGCTCAAGCACGGGCTCAAGCACTGGCTCAGGCTCAGGCACCGGCGCTGTGGCTGCCAGCGGCATTGCCGGCGGCGCCGCCGCCCCCGACGCCCCGGACACCGAGCCGCTGCCGCTGCGCGTGCTGGGCCTGGACGCCTTGCAGGTGGCCGCCACCGCGCCCGCGCTGCTGCCGCGGCCATCGGCTGCCGCAGCAAGCACGGCCACCGCGGTGCTGGACCCGGCGCTGGCCTGGCCCAACCCGGCGTTGTTGGCCCGGCTGAAGCTGGCAGCGGGCGACGAGATCGAACTGCAGTCGCCCGGCGGCTGGCGGCGCTTTCGCATCGGCGGCAGCGTGGCCGCGGGGGGCGGGCCGCTGGTGGTGCTGGACATCGCCGCGGCGCAGCACGGCTTCGGCCGCGAGGGCCGGCTGAACCGCATCGACCTGAAGCTGGCGGCGGGCGTCGACCGCAACGCCTGGCTCGCGGCGCAAACCCTGCCGCCGCAGGTGCGCGTGGCGGCGGCGGACGAGGCGCTGCAGCGCATCTCCAACCTGTCGCTGGCCTACCGCGTGAACCTGGGCGTGCTGGCGCTGGTGGCGCTGCTGGTGGGCGGCTTCCTGGTGTATTCGGTGGTGTCGCTGTCGGTGGCGCAGCGCACGCCCACGCTGGCGCTGCTGGGCGTGCTGGGCCTGGCGGCACGGGAACGGCGGCGGCTGGTGCTGCTGGAAAGCGCGGCCATCGGCGTGGCGGGCAGCGCCATCGGCCTGGCCGGCGGCGGCGCGCTGGCCTGGCTGGCGCTGCGCCTGCTGGGCGCGGACCTGGGTGGCGGCTACTTCCCCGGCCTGGCGCCGCAGCTGCAGTGGCCACCGGTGCCGCTGGCCGCGTGCTTCGCGCTGGGCGTCGCGGCCACCGTGGCCGGCGCCTGGTGGCCGGCGCGCCAGGCCGAGCGGCTGGCGCCGGCCCTGGCGCTCAAAGGACTCGGCAGCGGCCCGCAGCGCCCCCCACGCAAGGCCCCGGGCGTGGCCGCACTGGCCGTGGGCGGCCTGCTGGCGCTGGCGCCGCCCATCGCCGGCCTGCCCATCGCCGCCTATGCCTCGGTGGCGCTGCTGCTGGGTGGCGGGGTGGCGCTGGTGCCGGTGGCCGTGCAGGCGCTGCTGGAACGCGTGGGCACGCCGGCTTCCGCGCTGGGCCTGCTGGCGCTGCGCCGCGCCCGCTTCGCGCGCCACACCGCCAGCGCCACGGTGGCCGGCGTGGTCGCGAGCCTCGCGCTGTCGGTCGCGCTGACGGTGATGGTGGCCAGCTTCCGCGACGCGGTGAGCAGCTGGCTCGACCAGGTGCTGCCGGCCGACCTGTACCTGCGCACCGCCCCCAGCGCCGCCGCCGCGGAACAGGCCTTGCTGCCGGAAGGATTCGGTGCCTCGGCCGCGGCGCTGCCGGGCGTGGCGCGCGTGCAGGTGGGGCGGCAACGGTCGCTGGCGCTGGACCCGCACCGGCCGGCGCTGGCGCTGGTGGCACGGCCGCTGGCCGATCCCGCGGCCACCCTGCCGCTGCGCGGCGCGCTGCTGCCGCCGGCCGACGGCACGGTCGGCGTCTTTGCCAGCGAGCCGGCGGCGGCGCTCTATGGCTGGGCTGTGGGGGACCGCATCCGGCTGCCGATCGAACCCGTCGACGCGCGCGGCCAGGCGGTGAGCCTGCCGCCCCTGCTCGTGCGCGGCATCTGGCGCGACTACGCGCGGCAGTTCGGCGCCGTGGCCATCGACCTGTCGGACTACCGCCGCCTGACCGGCGACGAAGGCCTGAACGACGTGGCGGTGTGGCTGGCGCCCGGCGCGCCCAGCGCGGCGGTGGAAGCGCAACTGAAGCGCCTGGCCGGCGCCGACCGGCCCGCGGAAGTCACCAGCACCGCCGAGCTGCGCCGCCTCTCGCTCGCCATCTTCGACCGCAGCTTCGCGGTCACCCGCTACCTGCAGGCCGTGGCCATCGCGGTGGGACTGGTGGGCGTGGCGGCCAGCCTGTCGGCCCAGGTGCTGGCGCGGCGCAAGGAATTCGGGCTGCTGGCCCACCTGGGCCTCACGCGCCGGCAGGTGACCACGCTGGTCACGCTGGAGACGCTGGCCTGGCTCGTGGCCGGCTGCGCGGTGGGCCTGGGGCTGGGTGCGCTGATCGCGCTGGTGCTGGTGCACGTGGTGAACCCGCAGAGCTTCCACTGGACCATGGAAATGCGCTGGCCGGCGGCGCCACTGGCCGCGCTGGCCGGCGCGGTGCTGCTGGC
>CBIHPZ010000404.1:0-4479 GCA_966211865.1 uncultured Aquabacterium sp. | reverse complement strand
GCTCCTTTTCAGTCCAACCATGTCCTCCAACGAAACCACCGCGACCGTCCACGTCGTCTCGCTGTACGAGAAGCAGCGCAAGATCTACCCGCGCAGCGTCAGCGGCCGCTTCGTCGCCTGGCGCTGGCTCTTCGTCGCGCTGACCCAACTGGTCTTCTACGGCCTGCCCTGGCTGCCGTGGAACGGCCGCCAGGCGGTGCTGTTCGACCTCGGCGCGCGGCGCTTCTACATCTTCGACCTGGTCCTGTACCCGCAGGACTTCATCTACCTCACCGCGCTGCTGGTGCTCAGCGCGTACTCGCTGTTCTTCTTCACCGCGGTGGCGGGCCGGCTGTGGTGCGGCTTCGCCTGCCCGCAGACGGTCTACACCGAGCTGTTCCTGTGGATCGAGCGCAAGCTCGAAGGCGAGCGCGGCGCGCGCATCAAGCTGGACGCGGCGCCCTGGAGCCTGGACAAGCTGCGCCGCAAGGGCGGCAAGCACGCGGCGTGGATTGCGCTGGCGCTGTGGACCGGCTTCACCTTCGTCGGCTACTTCACGCCCATCCAGGTGCTGGCGGCCGAGGCGCGCAGCCTGCAGTTCGGCCCCTGGGAATGGTTCTGGGTGCTGTTCTACGGCCTGGCCACCTACGGCAATGCCGGCTTCCTGCGCGAGCAGGTGTGCAAGTACATGTGCCCCTACGCGCGCTTCCAGAGCGCGATGTTCGACCACGACACGCTGATCGTCACCTACGACACGAAGCGCGGCGACCCGCGCGGCACCCGCGGCCGCAGCACCGACCGGGCCCAGGCGGGCCTCGGCGACTGCATCGACTGCAACCTGTGCGTGCAGGTCTGCCCCACCGGCATCGACATCCGCAACGGCCTGCAGTACGAGTGCATCAACTGCACCAGCTGCATCGACGCCTGCGACGGCGTGATGGACAAGATGCGCTACGACCGCGGCCTGATCCGCTTCGACACGCAGCGCGCGATGAGCGAGCCGATGACGCGCGAGCAGAAGCTGAAGCGCCTGTTCCGCCCGCGCGTCGTGATCTACGGCAGCGTGCTGCTGGCGCTGGCGATCGCCTTCGTCGTCGGCCTGTCGCTGCGCAGCCCGGTGCGGGTGGACGTCGTGCGCGACCGCGCCACGCTGGCGCGCATCGTCGACAACGGCCAGGTCGAGAACGTCTACCGGCTGCAGCTGATGAACGCTACCGAGTCGAACCAGCGTTATTCGATCAGCGTCGAAGGCATTCCCGGTGCGCAGCTGGCCAGCGTGGCCGAGACCGAGGCCGGTCCCGCCGAGGCGCGCTGGATCACGGTGGCCGTGCGCGTGCCGAACGCGGCGGCGCGCGCGCAGGGCAGCGGTGCGCATCCCATCCACTTCGACATCCGCGTGCAGGGCAGCGACCGGCACGTGCGTGAACGCAGCACCTTCGTCGTGCCGCGCCTTTGAGGAGTTACGCCATGGACAACCAGACCTTGCAGCCCCGCATGCCCTGGTGGCGCGTGAAGACCATGTGGCTGGTGATCGCCGGCCCGGCCGCCGTGGTGGTGGCCGGCGTCCTCACCGCGGTGGTCGCGGTGGGCGGTGCCGACCCCGTGGTGGCGCCCGACGTCGATGGCCCGGACACCCCCGCCGTGCAGGCCCGCAACCATGCTGCCCAGCCCCGCCGCTGACCCGGACGACGACCTTCCCGCGCCGATGGAATCGGAGCTGTCGCCGCGCGCCCGCCGCACGCTGCTGGTGCTGTGGCCTGCCTTCCTGATGGCCGGCGTGCTGGAGATGCTGGTGTTCGCCGTGGTCGACCCCGCGGACCTGCGCTGGTTCGGCGCCGAGCCCATCGCCTGGCCGCTCACCGCGATCTACAGCGTCACCTTCCTGATCTTCTGGGGCGGCGTCGCCACCGCGGGCGCGATCACCCAGCTGCTGGAATCGCCGCACGGGGCCTCGCCCTGGCACTGAGGCGCTGAGGGATCGAGCATGTCGGCCGACCTTGCACTGATCGCCAGCGCCGCGCTGATGGGCCTGGCCGGCGCGCCGCACTGCGCGGCCATGTGCAGTGCGCCCTGCGCGGCGGTGCTGCGAGGCTGCGCCGGCGGAACCGATGCCGCCCGCGCCCTGGCGGGCAGCGGCGCTGCGGCGGGATCGCCTGCATCGCCCGGCACGGCGCTGGCAGGGCTGATGGCCGCGCGCATCGGAAGTTATGCGGCCGGTGGTGCGCTTGCGGCAGGTGCCGTGGCCGGGCTGCAGGCCCTGGGCGCCGCGGCACCGGCCTTGCGCATTTTCTGGACGCTGCTGCACGTGGCGGCACTGGGGCTGGGGCTGTGGCTGCTGTTCAGCGGCCGCCAGCCCGCGTGGTGGAGCCGGCTGGGCACGCCGCGGCTGCCCGCGCCGGGCGCGGCCACGGCGATGGTGCCGGCCGGCACGCTGCGCCAGCGCCTGCCTGCGCCGGCCCGAGCCAGCCTGATCGGCGCCGCCTGGGTGCTGCTGCCCTGCGGGCTGCTGCAGTCGGCGCTGGTGATCGCGGGCCTGGCCAGCGGACCGGCGGCCGGCGCGGCGGTGATGGCGACGTTCGCGCTGGCCTCCGCGCCGGGCCTGGTCGCGCTGCCCCTGTGGCTGCAGCGGAACGCGAAGGGAGGCCGCGGCACGCCGGCATGGAGCCTGCGCGCCGCCGGCGCACTGCTGGCCGCGGCCTCGCTTTTCGCGCTGGGCCATGGCCTCTGGCAGCGCATTGCCGCGTATTGCCTGACGTGATCCGGTGACCGGGCCGTGGGAACCCGGTCCCTCCGCCCGGGCCGCCACGGCAGACCGGCTCGCCAACTCATTCGGCGCGGAGAGTTCCTGGAGCTGGTGCCTGAACGCGGTGCCCCACCGCCTGGGACCTAATGGCTGAAAACAGCGTCAGGCGGCCCTCAGCTCGCGCGCGCTGCGCTGCTGCTCGCGCCCCAGCCCGGTGAACGCGAAGTCCAGCGCCGGCACCCGCCCGCTGACGATCTCGGCAATCGCCTTGCCCGAGCCGGCCGAATGCGTCCAGCCCAGCGTGCCGTGCCCCGTGTTGAGGAACAGGTTGCTGATCTTCGAGCGGCCGATGTAGGGCACGTTCGACGGCGTGGCCGGACGCAGGCCGGTCCAGTAGCGCGCGTCGCGTCCGTCGGTCATGCGCGGGAACAGCTCGCGCACGCGGCGCACGATGGCCTCGCAACGGGTGATGTTCAGCGCGGTGTCGTAGCCGTTCAGCTCGGCCGTGCCGGCGATGCGCAACCGGTCGCCCAGGCGCGAGAACACCAGCTTGTACTCGTCGTCGGTCAAGGACACCGAATACGACTGCGCCGGGTCGATCACCGGCAGGGTCACCGAGTAGCCCTTGGCCGGGTAGATGTTCAAGGAGATGCCGAGCTGCTTGGCGAAGCCGGCCGAGAACGAGCCCAGGCACAGCACGAAGCGGTCGGCGGTGAGCGTGCGCACGATGCCCTGCGCATCGGCCACCTGCACCGCGTCGATCTGGTCGCCGGCGTGCTGCAGGCCGACGATGCGGGTCTCGTAGAGGAACTGCACGCCCGCCTCGGCGCAACGCTTGGCCAGCGCCTGCGTGAAGGCATGGGCGTCGCCCGATTCGTCGCTGGGCGTCATGCTGCCGCCGACGATGCGCTCGCGGCACTGCGCCAGCGCGGGCTCGATGGCGACGCATTCGTCGGCCGTCTTCATGTCCAGTTCGCAGCCGTGCTCGCGCATCACGCGCGCCGGCTCCTGCGCCGCGGCGTATTCGGCTTCGCTCGTGTAGAAGTGCAGGATGCCTCGGGTCAGCTGGTCGTACTGCAGGCCCAATTCGGCGCGCAGCTGCTGCAAGGTGGCGCGGCTGTAGAGGCCCAGGTTCACGATCTGGCGGATGTTGTGGCGCGTGCGCGCCGGCGTGCATTCACGCAGGAAGGACAGGCCCCACAGCCACTGCCGGGCATCCGCCCGCAGGCGGAACAAGAGCGGCGCGTCCTCCTTCGCGAGCCACTTCAGGACCTTCAGGGGCGCGCCCGGATTGGCCCAGGGCTCGGCGTGCGAGACCGAGATCTGCCCGCCGTTCGCGAAGCTGGTCTCGAGGCCGGCCGCCGGCTGGCGGTCGATGACGGTGACCTCATGGCCCGCCTGGCGCAGGAACCAGGCCGAGGTGATGCCGGTGACGCCGGCGCCCAGCACGATGACTTTCATGGATGCAACTCTCCGAATCGATTCAAGCGAAACGAACGAGAGGGGCGAACAGGGCGTGCAGCGGGGGCCCGGTCCTGGAGGGACACGAAGCGCGCGCGGCCAGGCCTGTGAAGCCTTCTCTCGCGCCGCTCCCGCTGTCCTCGGTACCTGAGAGATTCGGGCCGTCCCCGCGGGGATGCCCTTGCTCCTTCGGTGGAGATCCGGGGTGGATCTCACTCTCCAGTGTCGGCTGTGACCGGAACCAGTACCGGGCCTGAGCGTGTATGGGAGGTTGCGCCTTCGGCGGCAGGGGCTTG
>CBIHPZ010000403.1:0-4497 GCA_966211865.1 uncultured Aquabacterium sp. | reverse complement strand
CCCGAAGGAGCCGCAGATGCTGTGGGCAGCACTGCTCCTGCCACCCGGCCCCGAGGCTATTCCCCCCTCCGGTGAGGCCCTCGGAGGCGTCGCCACCTGGGCCCTGCAGTTCTCCCCCCGGGTGGCCATTGCCGACGAAGCCGTGCTCATCGAACTGGAGGCCAGCGTGCGCCTGTTCGGCGGCAAGCGGCGCCTGCGCGACCGCCTGCTGGCTGAAGCCAAGGAACTGGGCGTGGCCCAGCTGGCCTGGGCACCCACCAGCCTGGCCGCGCTGGCTTGTGGCCGTGCGGGTTTCGAGAATGGCTTGCGCCAGCCGCTGCCCGAGTTGCTGGACCACCTGCCGCTGGACACCCTCAGCGCCGCGCGCCCGCACCTGACCACGCTGGCGCAGCTGGGTTGCCGCACGCTGGGCGACCTGCGCCGGCTGCCGCGTGGCGGCATCGGCCGGCGCTTCGACCATGCGCTGCTCACCGCGCTGGACCGCGCCTGCGCGCTGGTGCCCGAGGCGCATGACTGGGTCGTGCTGCCCGACACCTTCCGCAGCCGGCTGGAGCTGATGTCGCGGGTGGAAGACGCGCCGGCCCTGCTGTCCGGCGCGCGGCGGCTGCTCTTGCAGCTGTGCGGCTGGCTGGCGGCGCGGCATGCGGGCATCACCGCCTTCACCTTGCGCTGGGCGCACGACGCCATGCGCCCGCGCGACGTGGGCGAGGGCGGTGAACTGGCCATCCGCACCGCGCAGCCCACGCGCCGCATCGACCACCTGTGCCGCCTGCTGGCCGAGCACCTGGCCAAGACGAAGCTCGAAGCGCCGGTGGGCGACCTGGCGCTGCTGGCCGACGAGATCCACCCGCTGGACGAAAAAAGCGCCTCGCTGCTGCCGGACGTGGTGAACCAGGCCCAGTCGCTGGACCTGGTGCTGGAATGCCTGGCCGCGCGGCTGGGCCCGGAACGCGTGCTGCGCCCGGTGGTGGATGAAGACCACCGCCCGGAGTGGATGCAGCACTGGCAACCCGCCTCGCAGCCGCGGCCGAAGAAGCGCGCCCGCAGCAGCCCGCTGCCGCAGCCCGCCTTCCTGCTGCCCGAGCCGCTGCGCCTGGCGGTGCGCGACGACAAGCCGATGTACCAGGGCGTGCTGCAGCTGGTCACCGGCCCGCACCGCATCGAAGGCGGCTGGTGGCACCGGGTGGGCGAAGGCGCCGGCCAGCACACGCTGAACGTGCAGCGCGACTACTGGGTGGCCTTCAGCGAGCACGCCGGCGTGCTGTGGATCTACCAGGAGCGGCTGGCCCAGGACGAGACGGCCTGGTACCTGCAGGGCACCTTCTCATAACCCATGAAAAACGCGTCCATGCGAGACGGCACCATCCCGCCCTACGCCGAGCTGTGGTGCCTGTCGAACTTCTCGTTCCTGCGCGGCGCCAGCCAGCCGGAAGAACTGGTGCAGCGCGCGCACGAGCTGGAATACGCCGCGCTGGCGCTGGCCGACGAATGCTCCATGGCCGGCATGGTGCGTGCGCACGTGGAGGCGAAGAAGCTGGGGCTGAAGCTGATCGTCGGCGCGCAGTTCGAGGTGGTGGTGCCGCCCGACGACGCGGCGGGCCGGGCCCCGTTCACCTTGGTGCTGCTGGCGCAGAACATGAACGGCTACGGCAACCTGTGCCAGTTCATCACGCGGCTGCGGCGCGCCACGAAGAAGAAGGGCACCTACACGCTGCCCATCGGCCAGGTGGATGGACGCGCGCTGGCCGATTGCCTGGTGCTGGCCGCGCCCCGGCGCGGCAGCACGCCGGCGCAGCTGATCGCCATCGCGCGCTGGCTGTTGAAGCATTTCACCGGCCGCTGCTGGTTCGCCGCCACGCAGCTGCGCCAGCTGGACGATGAAATCTGGCTGCAGCACCTGCGCCAGGCCAGCGAGGAAACCGCCATCCCGCTGGTGGCCGCGGGCGACGTGCACATGCATGCCCGTTCGCGCAAGCCGCTGCAGGACGTGATGACCGCCACCCGCGTGGGCCGTCCGCTGACCGAATGCGGGCTGGACCTGCAGCCCAATGCCGAGCAGCACCTGCGCACCCGGCTGCGGCTGTCGCACGCTTTTCGCACCGCCGTCGAGTTGATGGAGGAGACATTGCGCGTGGCCGAGCGCTGCAGCTTCTCGCTCGACGAACTGAAGTACCAGTACCCCAGCGAGGTGGTGCCCCAGGGCGAGACGCCCGCCAGCCACCTGCGCCGCCTGACCTACGAAGGCGCCGGCCGCCGCTGGACCCAGGGCATGCCGGCCAAGGCGCAGGAGCAGATCGAGCACGAGCTGGCCCTGATCGCCGACCTGAAGTACGAGCACTACTTCCTGACCGTGGCCGACATCGTGGCCTTCGCGCGGTCGAAGGGCATCCTCTGCCAGGGCCGCGGCTCGGCGGCCAACTCGGTGGTCTGCTACTGCCTGGGCGTGACCGAGGTCGACCCGGCGCGCATGTCGGTGCTGTTCGAGCGTTTCATCTCCAAGGAACGCAACGAGCCGCCGGACATCGACGTCGATTTCGAGCACGAGCGGCGCGAGGAGGTCATCCAGTACCTGTACGAGAAATACGGCCGCGACCGCGCCGCGCTGACCGCCGTGGTCATCAGCTACCGGCCCAAGAGCGCGATCCGCGACGTCGGCAAGGCCCTGGGCTTCAGCCCCGAAACCATCGACGTGCTGGCCAAGGGCCACCACTGGTGGGACGGTGCCGCGGTGCGGGCCGACCGGCTGGGCGACGCGAATCTGTCGATCGACGATTTGCGGGTGCAGCAGCTGATGCGCCTGACGTCCCAATTGATCGGCTTCCCGCGGCACCTGTCGCAGCACGTCGGCGGCTTCGTGCTGACCAAAGACAAGCTGGAGCGCCTGGTGCCGATCGAGCAGGCGGCGATGGCCGACCGCACCGTGATCGAGTGGGACAAGGACGACCTGGACGCGCTGGGTCTCCTGAAGGTGGACGTGCTGGCGCTGGGCATGCTCACCGCGATCCAGAAGGCCCTGGAACTCATCAGCCTGCGCACCGGGAGCCCGATGGTGATGCAGGACATCCCGGCCGAGGACAAGACCACCTACGACATGATCTGCCGCGCCGACACCATCGGCGTGTTCCAGATCGAAAGCCGCGCGCAGATGAGCATGCTGCCGCGCCTGCAGCCGAGGGAGTTCTACGACCTGGTGATCGAGGTCGCCATCGTGCGGCCCGGCCCCATCCAGGGCGGCATGGTGCACCCCTACCTGAACCGGCGGCAGGGCAAGGCGCCGGTGACTTACCCCAGCGAGGTGCTGAAGGAAGCCCTGGGCCGCACGATGGGCGTGCCGATCTTCCAGGAGCAGGTGATGCAGATCGCCATCCTGGCCGCCGGCTTCACGGCCGGCGAGGCCGACCAGCTGCGCCGCTCGATGGCGGCCTGGAAGCGCACCGGCACGCTGGAGAAGTACCACGCCAAGCTGGTCGAGGGCATGAAGGACCGCGGCTACGACCCCGCCTTCGCCGAATCCATCTTCGAGCAGATCAAGGGCTTCAGCGAATACGGCTTCCCGGAAAGCCACGCCGCCAGCTTCGCGCTGCTGGTCTATGCCAGCTGCTGGATCAAATGCCACCACCCCGCTGAATTCCTGGCCGCGATGCTGAACAGCCAGCCGCTGGGCTTCTACAGCCCCAGCCAGCTGGTGCAGGACGCGCGCCGGCACGGCGTGGAGGTGCGCCCGCCCGACGTGATGGACAGCACCTGGGACTGCACGCTGGAAAACCTGCCGCCGCTCCACGCCACGGCTGGATCCCCGCGGGAAATGGCCCGCCCCGGCCGGCCTGGGCGGGCCAGCCATCCCGCCGTGCGCCTGGGCCTGCGCCTGGTCTCGGGGCTGAAGGAGGAATCGGCCAGGCGCATCGCCGCCGCGCGCGCCCAAGCACCGTTCGACAGCGCCGAAGACCTGGCCCGCCGGGCCCGGCTGGAACAGCACGAGATGCGCCTGCTGGCCGGGGCCGATGCGCTGCGCAGCCTGTCCGGCCACCGCCGCCAGCAGGTGTGGGACGCCTCGGCGCTGAAGGCCCCGCCCGCGCTGCTGCGCGACGCGCGCTTCGACGAAGCCACGCTGGACCTGCCCGAGGCGCCCGAGGGCGAAGACATCCTGTTCGACTACGCCACCACCGGCCTCACCCTGCGCCGCCACCCGCTGGCGCTGCTGCGCCCGCTGCTGGCCAAGAAGCGGCTGGCGCGTGCGGTGGATTTGCAGGACGCGCCGGACGGTCGTTTCGTGCGTTATGCAGGCATCGTCACCTTGCGCCAGCAGCCGGCCACGGCGAACGGCGTGATCTTCGTTTCGCTCGAGGACGAGACCGGCGTGGTGCAGGTCATCTGCTGGCGCAGCATCCGCGAGGCGCAGCGGCGCGAGCTGCTGCAGTCGCGCCTCCTGGCCGTGCACGGCAAGTGGCAGCGCGAAGGCGCGGTGTGCAACCTGATTGCCGGGCGGCTGTTCGACCT
>CBIHPZ010000402.1:0-4547 GCA_966211865.1 uncultured Aquabacterium sp. | reverse complement strand
CGGAACGACGGCATCACGCCGATGCCGTTGCGCAGCGCACGCGCGACACGCCCGGCATCAGGCTTCAACTCGTCCAGCGGCGGGCCGACCTCGGCGGTGCTGCCGGCGTCCTTCAGGGCGTGGCACACGGTGCAGGAAGGCTGCACCTCGGTCGTGAAGAGGCGCCGGCCTTGCGCCAGCGCCTCGTCCTGGGCGGGCGGGGTGCCCTGGGCCGACGCTGCCGAAGTCCACAGCGCCGGCGTGATGGCGATCAAGGCGCACGCGAGCCGGACGCTCGCCCCGGCCGTCGTGAAGGCCATGGCGACCCTGACGGCCTTCCACAAGGCCGGCGTCGCGCGGGCGCCGGCCAGGCTGCGCTGCATGTTCACGCGACCGTGACGGTCACCGCGTGGTCGGCCCAGCTGTTGTTGTTGTAGCCGTGCGTGTTCTCCAGTCGTTCACGCGGCTGCACGTTGCCGGCCGCGTCGGTCGCGCGGCTGGCGATGACGTGGGTGCCGGCCGGCAGGTCCACCGCCAGCGCGAACTGGCGCCAGGCGAACTTGCCGAGGTCGGGGCCGAAGAAGGCGGCCTCGCGCCAGGTCTTGCCGCCGTCCACGCTGACCTCCACCCGCTTCACGGCCTGCCCGCCCGCGAAGGCCACGCCCACCACCTGCACGCGGCCGGCCTTCACCGGCGCGCCGTCGGTGCCCGGGGAGTTGACCCACGACTTGACGTTCATCTGCAGCACCGAAGGCTGGCTGGGATCGGCCTGCGCGCCCGGCGGCGTGATGCGGTAGCCGTGCGACATGATCTTGGCGTCGGTCTCCGCCGCGGTGAAGGCCAGGCGCTTGACGTACTTGACGTTGTTGACGCCCTGGTACCCCGGCACCACCAGGCGCAGCGGGCCGCCGTGGGCCAGGCTCAGCGGGGCACCGTTCATTTCCCAGGCCAGCAGCGCGTCGGCCAGGGCCGCCATCGGCACCGAGCGCTCGACCACCAGCGTCTTGGGATCGACGCCCTCGGGCAGCTTCTCGCCGCCGGTGCCGGTGATGAAGCGCATGCCGTCGGCGACGCCACCCAGCGCCTGGGCCACCGTGCGCAAGGGCACGCCGCTCCACACCACGCAGCCCGCCGCCCCCACGGTCCAGGGGGTGCCGCTGGGCTTGCTCGGGAAGTAGCCGCGGCCGTTGCCGGAGCACTGCAGCACGGTGGCGACGGATTCAATGCCCAGCGCCTTCAGGTCGCGCAGGGTCAGCGTGCGCGGCGTCTTCACGCCCTCGATGGCGATGGGCCAGGCATCTCGGTCGGCCAGCACGGCGGCGTCCGGGGGCGGCAGGTTGTTGCGGATGTAGAGCTGTTCGGCCGGCGTGATCACGCTGCTGCCGAAGGCGCTGCGACGGGTTTCGATGGTGCTGCTGGAATGCACGATCACCGCGTTCGGGTCCTTCCAGCTCGCGAACGCCGGCAGGGGCTTGGCCGCCGGCGCCGCGGGGGCCGCCGGGGCCATGGACGACTGCGCCTGGGCTGCGCCGGAGAGGCCGCCAAGGCCGGCCGCGGTCAGGGCGGCGGCACTGCCGGCCAGAAGATGACGGCGCTGCAGGGACGGTGGGGTAACGCTCATGGAAAAGACACTCCTCCGGGGCGGCCGCGGTCGGGCCTGTGGGGTATGTGATGGATGCGCGCTGCGGCGGGCGGCGGCGCCTGCCGCGCAAAGCGCGCGGCATCCTAACGTGCTCAGCTGTTATTACTGGTTACTACTTGTGCCCGCAGCGCGCGGCATCATCACGCCCTTTCGAAACGTCCGCGCGGCCCCTGGCGTCCAGCGCGGCCAACAGCCGGAGGGGCATCCATGAAGGCAAGCATTCGTGCGCTGGCAGGCGCCGTGGGCATCCTGATCTCGGCGCCCACGTGGGCGGACGTGACGGCGGTGGTGGCCATCGAGCCCACCGAACGCAAGACGGGCCTGATGCTGTCGCGCTTCAGCCTCGAAGAGCAGCTGGGCAAGGTGATGGGCACCGAAGTGAGCGTCTCCACCAGCGAGGACCTGACGGACGTGATGCGCGCCACCCGCAGCGGCGGCTACGACGTCTTCATCGCCCCGGCCCAGGTGGCGGCTTCGGCCCTGGCCCACGGGTACGAACTGGTCGGGGCCACCGACCCTTCCGAGAACTACCTGCTGGTCGGCCGCGCCGCACTGGCCTCCACCGCCGACCTGCGGGCCGGCCGCATCTACCTGCCGCAGCAGGACTCCATCTACACCTACCTCGCCCGCGGCATGCTGAATGCCAGTGGCCTGTCCTTCAAGGACCTGAAGCTGGTCACCTACGCGCGCTATCCCCTGGCGGGCCTCACCGCGGTCAGCCTGGGCATGACGGACGCGACCGTGGTGCGCCGCGAAGACTGGGAATCGTGGTCCAAACAGTTCCCGGGCGTGGCCAAGGTGCTGGCCAGCTCCGGTGCCGTGCCGGGCGGGTTCTCGGTGGCGGTGAAGAAGGACCTTGCACCCGAAGTACGCGGCCGCGTGGCCAAGTGGTTCGCCTCGCCCACCGCCGGCAGCGGGCTGAAGCCGGTGGTGCACCTGGCCGAGATGGGGCAGTACAAGGCCGTGGCGCAGCTGGGCACCTTCACGCCCACGCAGCTGCCGGGCGCCACCGTGGTCACCGCGGTGCAGGTGCAGCAGCTGATCGCCAAGGGCGCGGTGGTGGTGGACACCCGCAACGAGAAGGAATACCGCAGCAAGCAGATCCAGGGCGCGGTGTTCGTGCCTTACCACGAGAAGAGCCTGAAGGACGTGGCCTACGAGGCCTCGCTGGACGACTTCTCCGGGCTGGCCAAGCTCGACCCGAACAAGCCGACGATCTTCCATTGCAATGGCGCCGAATGCTGGAAGTCGTACAAGGCCAGCCGCGCGGCGCTGGCCAAGGGCTTCAAGCAGGTCTACTGGTTCCGCGGCGGCCTGCCCGAGTGGGAAGCCGCCGGCATGCAGGTGCTGCGCGAAGTGCAGGTGGCCAAGCGCTGACCAGCGCTGCAAGCACAGGGGCCGCGCAGGTCGCGCGGGCACCCGGAACTCGCAGCGCCGGCCTGTCAGCGCAGGGTGCTGCGGAAGAATGCCACGGCGCGCTCGCGCGAAGCGGCCGCGGCGGCGGGGTCGGGCCGAATGCGCACCACGGGCAGGCCGGACAGGCCTTTCAGAAAGCTGCCTTCATTGCCATAAGGGTCGGCCGCGTCCACGGGAATCATCAACCGGTCCCAGGCGTGGTAGGCACCCTCATACACCTGCACCTGCATGATGGGTCCATGGGCGGCATTGACCTGTGAGGCCAATTGCTGGCAGTGCGCCGCCCCGTTGTCGTAGTCGTCCAGCGTCCCGACCTGGATGAGCACCGGCGCACCCGTGGGCACGAGGTATTGCGTGCCCTTCTGAAGGTTCGGTTGCAGGGCCGGTATCGCGCTGTTGGCGCCGTAGCACACGGGATAGTGCGCGACATGGGCCGCGAAGCGTCGTCCCCGCCCGAACATCGACGCGTAAGAAGCCTCCGAGGAGGCCAAGCTGATCACGCCGCCCCAGGAGAAGCCGATGACGCCGATGCGCGTGGCATCGACGTCGTCCAGACGGGCCAGGAAATCGAGCGCCGAGAATGCGTCGGGATAGGTCAGGATCGGCGCGGCAGGCCGGTTCGCGAGACTGGTGACCCCGCGCGCCTCCCACAGGTCGATCTGCAAGGTGACGAAGCCGGCGGCATTGAGGGCCTGCTGGTAGAAATCCCCGCGGCTGTCCACCCCCGACGAGCCGTGCAGGATGAGGACAGCAGGCAGTTGGCGTGGCGTGGCGCAGCGCGTGACACCGTCTTGTGATCCCGGGTAGCTCAGCTTGCCCTTGATGGTCAGCACACCCGGCGGACTGGTGGCAATGTTCGGCGATTGAAAACTGACGAAGCGCGTGGCCGGCGCCGACATGGGACCGGTGGGACAGGCGGCCTGCGCGACGCCGCCGCAGAGCAGCAGGGAAGCCGCCCCGAAAGCCGCCGCCTTTTGGGCCAGCCAACGCAGCAACGCCATCTTGCCCGCCGCGTGGCGTGCGCTACTTCCAATATTCATCATCGTGATTGCTCCTCCATGCGGCGGCACCCTGCACATGCTGGGACCCGGCCGGCGCCGACGCATCCTACGGGCGCGCACCGATGCACGCCAGCGTTCGTTCAGGCCTTGCGCCGGGCCGGACGGGCCCACGGCGGACCAGCGGTCGAGAGGACCCGGGGTAGGCAGCCATCGGAAGTAACCGGTTTCAACCCGGGCACCTGGGTTGCTCCTGCCGGTCCTCTCGCCCCTGCGAAAGGACCCCGGCATGCGCATCGCCCAAGTCGCCCCGCTCTTCGAGAGCGTCCCACCGAAGTTGTACGGCGGCACCGAGCGTGTCGTGTCCTACCTGACCGAAGCCCTGGTCGACCAGGGCCACGAGGTCACCCTCTTCGCCACCGGCGATTCGGCGACGCGCGCCCGCCTGGTGGCCGGCTGGCCGCGCGGGCTGCGCCTGGACGGCCGCAGCCACGAGCACGAGGAACCGCACC
>CBIHPZ010000401.1:0-4554 GCA_966211865.1 uncultured Aquabacterium sp. | reverse complement strand
GCGCGCCAGCTGCGGCTGCGCAACCTGGGCGGCATCATCATCGTCGACTTCATCGACATGACGCGCGAGGAGCACCAGCAGGCGGTGCTGGCGGAGTTCCGCAAGCAGCTGAGCAAGGACCGCACGAAGATCACCGTCTCGGGCTTCACGCAACTGGGCCTGGTCGAGATGACGCGCAAGCGCACGCGCGAATCGCTGGCCCACATGCTGTGCCAGCCATGTCCCACCTGCGAGGGCCGCGGCCAGGTCAAGACCGCGCGCAGCGTCTGCTACGACATCCTGCGCGAGATCCTGCGCGAGGCGCGCCAATTCAACCCGCGTGAATTCCGCGTGGTGGCCAGCGCGGCGGTGGTGGAAATGCTGCTCGACGAAGAGAGCCAGCACCTGGCCGGGCTGTCGGACTTCATCGGCAAGCCGATCTCGCTGTCCGCGGAGCCTTCGATGAATCCGGAGCAGTACGACATCGTGCTGCTCTGACATTGCGCCGACCGTGCGCTGCCGCACGGGTTTCGAGGAACGGCGCGTGCAAGCGCCTGCGCATCCCGGCCCTACACTGGCGCCAGAGGGAATGGCGCCAAAGGCGGGACGAATGGCAGTACGGGATTCAGTGCGGGGCGCGCGCCGCACCGTGGCATTGGCGGCATTGCTGTGTGCCGCGCCCATCGGCGCGTGGGCGACCACGGGTTCGGGCGGCTCACCCAACGCGACGGTGGACGCGGGCGAAGACGGCAGCTTCCGCTACGTCATCCGCACGGACACCATTTCGGTCGAGGGGTCGTTCGTCAAGTTCCAGACCCGGGCGACCCACAAGCGCACCGAGACCGGCGCCGCGATCGCCAACGTCGGCGTGGACTGCATCGCCCGCAAGCGGATCGAGTACTCGAACGTCTCCACGCATGACGGTCGCCGCTGGATCACGAACACGGCCCGGCCGGACGAGATCCGCTCGATCTACGAAGGGACGCGGCAGGCCCGCGAACTCGACACCGTGTGCCGCCTGGCCGGCGTGGGGCCCGGCAATGAGCAGGGGCGCGGCCAGGCGATGGCGCCGCAGGAGATTCCGCCCACGCCCATTCCGCCGCCGCGGCCCGATGGAAGCAACGCGGTGTCGGGCACCGGGTCCGGGTTCTTCGTGTCAGCCAGCGGCCTGGCCGTCACCAGCCAGCATGTGGTGGGGCGTTGCCGAAGTGTCGACGTGGTGGCGGGCGACGTGACCCGGCGGGCGAAAGTGATTGCCGAAGATCGGGATACCGACCTGGCGCTCATCGCGGCCGAGGCCGGCGCCTACGTGCCCCTGCCGCTGGCCGAGTCCAATGCCGAATTGGGCGAGGCGATTTCGGTGCTGGGCTTTCCGCTGAGTGAGATCCTGAATGGCGATCTCCGCGTCACCACCGGCATCGTCTCGTCGCTGAGCGGCATTCAAGGTGACCGCCGCATGGTCCAGATTTCCGCCGCCATTGCGCCGGGCAGCAGTGGCGGGCCGGTGCTGAATCCGCACGGCGGCGTCGTGGGCGTGGTGGCGGGGCGGCTGGCCGACCGCTTCCAGGCCCAGAACGTCAACTTTGCCGTGAACCTGTCTGAACTCCGGGCCTTCCTGAAACGGCAGGCGGTGAACGCCAGCGTCCAGCGGGCTGGTGCCAACGAGTTGTCGGTGGCCGCGGTGGTGCGCCGGACCAGTCCGGCCCTGCTGAGGGTGGTTTGCCGCGGGCGGGTGGAGCCATGAACCACCACGACGGCGGACGGGCGCGCTGAGGAGCGCAGACATGACGACCCCGCTGGCGACATTCAAGTACGACCACGGTGACAAGAATCCGTGGAGCTGGGTGAATTGGGTCTCCGCCCTGGCCATCGTGGCGGTGGCCATCGCCGGTTTCTCCGTGGTTCCGCCCTTGGGCATCATCTCGCTGATTCTGCTGACGCTGCTCTGGGCGCGCTGGCTGCCCAAGCGGCAGATCCGCCTCGGCATTCGATATGCCATCGTCGGCAACACCATCGTCTATTTCCGCAATGTCCGGAAGATGGAACTCCGGGACGGGCATTTGACGCTGCATTGGGGCAAGGACCAGGTGCTGCAGATCGAGCGTTCGCGGTTTCCGACGAACGCGCGAAAGGACGAGAAGATCGCCAAGAACAAGGCCGCGAAGTTCGAGAAAGTCTGCGAGCGCATCATCCGCCGCGTGCTGCAGGCGGCGCCCGGCGTGCAATTGGCCGGAATCGACCGCGAGGCGCACCTGGCTGCTGCCGCCCGGCCGGGCGGGAAGGGCGCGGACGACGGAAAGGCAGGACCATGAGCACATCCCTCGAGCGCCCTGTCTTCACGCGCAACATCCACCTGCTGTACAGCCCGACGCTGGCCTGCAACCTGGGCTGCACCTACTGCTACCTGGGTGACCAGACGCGCACCGCGCCGTTGCAGGCCGACGCCGCCCGGGCGGTGCAGACGCTGCGCTTCGCGCTGGACAAGTTCCGCGAGGCGCGCGTGCTGCCGTTCAACGTCTCTCTTCATGGCGGCGAGGTGACGACGCTGCCGCCGCCGGTGCTTGAATCGCTGTTCACGATGGTGCGCGAGCATTACCTCGAGTACTTCGATGAGATCACTGCGCTGGGCCACAAGAAGAACGCGCCCCACATCAAGACGAATCTCTTCAAGTTCGCAAGCCTCTACGACCTGTTCTGCCGTCACAAGGTCTCCGTCAGCGCCAGCATCGACCTGCCGCTGGCCTTGCATGCGAAATACCGCGTCAAGCGCAATGGGCAGGATTGGCTGGATCGCACGCTGGACAACATCCGGCTGCTGGCCGCCTATCCGCACGGCAAGAAGATCTCGGCCACCATCTGCAGCGAACACCTGGCCGACATTCCCGCGTTCATCGCCGACATCTGGTTCATTCACCGCGAACTGGGTTTCGACATGAACAACTTCAACCTGATGTTCGCCTTCGCGTCGGAATTGAACGAGGCGGACCAGGGACTGCAGGCGATGACCCCGACCACGCCCGCGCAGCAGAAGCAGCTGTACGACGCGCTGAAGGCCGAGTTCACCGGCACCGAGCTGGAAGACGGCCTGCGCCGGAACTGGTTCGACGAGTTCAAGCCCTCGTACTGCACCAATTCATTCAATTGCGGTGAGCGCTTCTACCTGCTGCAAAGCGACGGCACGGTGTACTCCTGCGTGCGCGGCCAGGGCATCGAGGAATTCCGCTACGGCAACGTCTTCGAGGACAGCATCGAGACCATCCTGGCCAACGGCGCGCGCAAGATCAGCGAGGTGCACCAGGCCCACGGGCTCGATGCCGGCTGCGGCAGCTGCAACCACCTGTCGGCCTGCCACACCGGTTGCCCGGTGGTGAAGCACCAGTCGAAGAGCGGTCGTTCATACACCTGCGACCTCCAGAAGCTCATCTACCGCGACAACCCCCGGTCCTTTCCCGCGGACAGCGCCGAAACGCAAGCCAAATACGCCCGCTACTACGCTGGGCGAATGCACCCGTCCCTGGCATTCGACGCCGCGCCGCCCGCCGAGCCCACGGTGCGGTTTCCCAGCGACTTCAGTCCCGACCGGCACGCACTGCAGCACCTGATTGCCGCCGATGCCATCCTGCGTGACTTGTACAGCGACCAGGCCTTCATGCTGGAGTTGAACGAGGAAGTGCTGCCGCTGGCATCGCAGCTGCTGAAACCGCATTCAACCTGGCACACCTGGTCGCCCGGGGACAAGCTGGTGGTGCACGTGCCGCGCCGCCTGTTCAGCGTGCATTGCGAAGAGCCGATCCGCAACACGCTGTACCTGCAGATGCTGCGCGATACGCCGGTGGTGTATGGGGACGAACAGCGGACCAAGCAGCAGCACCTGTTCACGTACCAGCTGTACATGGACGCGATGCAGCCCAGCGACCGCTTCGGACCTGATTGGCTGATGGCGGACCTGGGTGGCCTGGTCGCCCTGCACAACGGCCTTTACCGGCGCGGGGTATTGAACAACCTGTTCTTCACCACGTCTTATCTGCGCGACTACCACTACCAGAAACAGAAGAACAACGCCTTCTATCACATCCAGGCCGCCAACCTGCCATTCCAGAACTTCGAGTTTTTCTATCTGCCGGAGGCGCGCGAACCGTGACACCGAAAGAACTGGAACGAATCGCCTACACGGTGGAATGCTTCTTCAATGCCACGCGCACCGAGGACGGCCCGGAACGCACGGCGCATGAAGAGTGGCTGGTGAAATGGCTCCATGCCAATGCGGCCAGCAAGCCCTACGCCATTTACCAGGACGGCCAGGTGTTCTGCTATTCGAATGGCAAGGTCGGCAAGGGCTTTGCGCTGGGCGGGCATGCGCAAGGCAAGACCATCTGGTGCGACGGCCGCAAGATCTCGCTCATCGACGGCAAGGCGTTCCGGGACGGTGGCAAGCTGGTGCTGCTGGGCACCACGGGACTGATCTTGACGATGCCGGGCCTGGTCGGCGCACACCCGAAGGATGCGCAGGGCAAGACCGAATTCAGTGCCAGCTTCGATGGGTCGAACAGCAACAACAACAATAACAACAACAAT
>CBIHPZ010000400.1:0-4562 GCA_966211865.1 uncultured Aquabacterium sp. | reverse complement strand
CCCAGGAACCGAGCATGTCCAGACCGAAGCTCCAGATACGCGACCTGACCAAGGTCTTCGGCACCAGGCCCGAGCAGGCCCTGGCCCTGCTGCGCGAAGGCCAACCCAAGGACGAGATCTTCGCGCGCACCGGCCAGGTGGTGGGCCTGAGCGGCGTCAGCTTCGACGTGCACGCCGGCGACATCTACGTGCTGATGGGCCTCTCGGGCTCCGGCAAGTCCACGCTCATCCGCCTCATCAACCGCCTGGTGGAGCCCACCGCCGGCTCGGTGGTGGTCGACGGCGAGGACATCGTGCGCATGAAGCCCGCCGACCTGGTGCGCTGGCGCCGCAAGCGCGTGGCGATGGTGTTCCAGAGCTTCGCGTTGATGCCGCACCGCACGGTCTTCGACAACGTGGCCTTCGGCCTCGAGATCGCCGGCGAGAAGCCGCGCCAGTGCCGCGACAAGATCCTTGGCGTGCTGGACCAGGTGGGCCTGAAGGCCTATGCGGACAAGTACCCGCGGCAGCTTTCCGGCGGCATGCAGCAGCGCGTGGGCCTGGCCCGCGCGCTGGCGGTGGACCCCGACATCCTGCTGATGGACGAGGCCTTCTCGGCCCTGGACCCGCTCAAGCGCACCGAGATGCAGGACCTGATGCTGGAACTGCAGCGCGAGCAGCGCCGCACCATCCTCTTCGTCTCGCACGATCTCGAAGAAGCGCTGAAGATCGGCTCGCGCATCGGCATCATGGAAGGCGGGCAGCTGGTGCAGGAAGGCACGCCGCACGAGATCGTCACGCGCCCGGCCAACGACTACGTGCGCCGCTTCTTCAAGGGCGTGGACACCTCGCGCTACCTCACCGCCGCCGACCTGGTGGACAGCACGCCGCGGGCCGCGGACCTTGTCGCCCAGTGCAACGGGACACGGCTTCCCGCGCATACCACTTTGCCCGAGGCCCTGCGCACCGTCCTTGGGCTGGATCAACCCGTGAGCGTCTTCGACGAGGCCGAACGCCTCGTGGGCTGCATCACGCCCAAGAGCCTGCTGATCAAGATCGCGAGTACCCGCCATGCCAGCTGATTTCATGCAGGCCCTGATGGGCCACGACAAGAGCGTGCTGCCGCTGGGCGCCCTGGTGAACGACGGCGTGAAGCTGCTGCTGAACCGCGGCGACAAGCTCTTCGACGCCATCGGCGCCGTGGTCGAAGGCTTTGCCGGCCGCATCGAGAGCGCCTTCCTCGCCGTGCCCTTCTGGCTGGTGATCCTGCTGGTGGTGGCGGTGGGCACCTGGCGGCTGAAATGGCGCTTCGGCCTCTTCGCACTGGCCAGCCTGATGGTCATCCGGCTCACCGGCTTCTGGGACCAGACCATGGTGACCCTGGCGCTGGTGTTCTCGGCCACGGTGCTCAGCCTGGTCGTCGGCGTGCCGCTGGGCATCCTGTGCGCGCGCAGCAACCGCTTCAACGCGCTGCTGCGGCCGGTGCTCGATTTCATGCAGACCATGCCGGCCTTCGTCTACCTGATTCCCGCCGCCATGCTGTTCGGCCTGGGCCGCGTGCCGGGCATCCTGGCCACGGTGGTGTTCGCCATGCCGCCGGTGGTGCGCCTCACCGCGCTGGGCATCCGCCAGGTGAATGCGGAGCAGGTGGAAGCCGGCCAGGCCTTCGGCTGCACGCCGATGCAATTGCTGTGGAAGGTGCAATTGCCGATTGCGCTGCCCACGCTGATGGCCGGCGTGAACCAGACCATCATGATGGCGCTGTCGATGGTGATCATCGCCTCGATGGTGGGGGCCGGCGGCCTGGGCAATGACGTGCTGTCCAGCATCCAGCGGCTGGACATCGGGCTGGGCTTCGAAAGCGGCTTGTCGGTGGTGCTGCTGGCAATCATCCTCGACCGCTTGACCGAGAGCTTCGGCACGCGGCGGCTGGAGGGCTGACCGGGCCTCGCCTCGGCAGGTAATAACTTTCAAAGCCCGCGTCCGCGGGCTTTGTCTTTTGGGGTGCCGGCCAGGGCGGACGGCCAGTGGCCGGGCCGCAATTCCATGTCGGAAACGGGTTGATTCACGTCGCCATTCGGCAATGGCGTGCATGGCACTTCCCTAGCATCAAAGCGCGATGGGAACGCCATCCACGCATGCCATCCACCCAGATCAACGACCCAAGAGAGACCCCATGACACCGTTCCGGCTCACCGCCCTCTCCTTCACCACGGCCATGCTCCTGGCCAGCGCCACTGCCCAGGCCCAGTCGACGGTCAACATCTCGGGTCTGATCGACCTGGGCGTGTACCGCGGCTTCGACAAGACCAAGAACGTCGGCACCATCCAGCGCAGCAACATCGCCTTCAGCGGCAGCGAGGACCTCGGCGGCGGCATGGCCGCCACCTTCAAGCTCTCGCACCGCTTCGACGCCGACACCGGCCGCCCCGAAGGCGAAGGCGCCAAGCCGTTCTGGCAGGGTGAATCCACCGTCGGCCTGAAGGGCGGCTTCGGCAGCCTGCGCCTGGGCCGCGCGCTGGACGTGGTGTCCAACAACGACTGGGCCTACGACCCCTGGTACAACTTCAACCGCATTGCCTCGCCGGCCTGGCAATACTGGCACTACAACTACGCCAGCAGCCGCACCAGCAACAACGGCAAGGCCGAATACGGCCGCCTGGCCAATGGCGTGTTCTATGACTCGCCTTCCTTCGGCGGCTTCGCGGTCCATTACAGCGGCTCATTCGAGAAGTCCGCCGGCCAGAGCAGCAACAACGGCATTGCGCTGACCTATGGCGGCGGCCCGGTGTCGGTGATGGCCGCGGCGTCGAAGAACGCGAATGACGACACCGTGGGCTACGTGGGCGCGAAATACACCATCGGCTCGCTGTCGCTGATGGGCGCGTACGACCGCAGCAAGTACGAAGGCCCGGTCGATTCGATCGCCAAGGTGTTCACCCTCGGCGCCTCGTACACCGTGGGCCTGGTGGAATTGAAAGCGGGTTACGGCAACCTGAAGGTGGACGGTGCCAAATCGCAATTCCTGGGCCTGGGCGCCGATTACGCGCTGTCCAAGCGCACCAGCCTGTACGTCAGCGCGGGCCACAACAAGCCCAAGGGCGGCGACAGCACCAGCGCTTATGGCGTCGGCATCGCCCACAGCTTCTGATCCGCATCGGCCATTCACAACGAGGAGACAAGGCATGTCGAGCAATCGAGGCGTGGCCTATGTGAAACCGGGCGTCGTCGAGGTCCGGCCGATTGACTTCCCGAAGCTGGAGGACCCACGCGGCCGGCGCATCGACCACGGTGTGATCCTGCGCGTGGTGTCGACCAACATCTGTGGTTCGGACCAGCACATGGTGCGCGGCCGCACCACCGCGCCGGAAGGGCTGATCCTGGGCCACGAGATCACGGGCGAGGTGATCGAGCTGGGCCGCGACGTGGAGACGCTGGCGAAGGGCGACCTGGTCTCGGTGCCCTTCAATGTGGCCTGCGGCCGCTGCCGCACCTGCAAGGAGCAGCACACCGGCGTGTGCCTCACCGTGAACCCGGCGCGCGCCGGCGGCGCCTATGGCTACGTGGACATGGGCGGCTGGGTGGGCGGCCAGGCGCAGTACGTGATGGTGCCGTACGCCGACTTCAACCTGCTGAAGTTCCCCGACCGCGCCCACGCGCTGGAGAAGATCCGCGACCTGACCTGCCTCTCGGACATCCTGCCCACCGGCTACCACGGCGCGGTCACCGCGGGCGTGGGGCCGGGCAGCACGGTGTACATCGCGGGGGCCGGGCCCGTCGGCCTGGCGGCGGCGGCGTCCGCGCGGCTGCTGGGCGCGGCCTGCGTGATCATCGGCGACGTCAATCCGGCCCGATTGGCGCACCCGAAGAAGCTGGGCTACGAGGTGGTGGACCTGTCGCTGGACGCCACGCTGGCCGAGCAGGTGGCGCAGATCCTGGGCGTGCCCGAGGTCGATTGCGCGGTGGACGCGGTGGGCTTCGAGGCGCGCGGCCACGGCCACGAGGGCGCGCGGCATGAAGCACCGGCCACGGTGCTGAATTCGCTGATGGAAGTGACCCGCGAGGCCGGCCGCATCGGCATTCCGGGCCTCTACGTCACCGACGATCCGGGCGCCGTGGACGACGCCGCCAAGCGCGGCTCGCTCAGCATCCGCCTGGGCCTGGGCTGGGCCAAGTCGCACAGCTTCTTCACCGGCCAGACGCCGGTGATGAAGTACAACCGCGCGCTGATGCAGGCCATCCTGTGGGACCGCATCAACATCGCCGAGACGGTGGGCGTGGAGGTGATCTCGCTGGACGATGCACCTCGGGGTTATGCCGAATTCGACGCCGGCGCGCCGAAGAAATTCGTCATCGACCCGCACGGGATGCTGGCGAAGGCCGCCTGAGGCCCGGCAGGCTCGGAGCCTGGGCAGCTCCCGGCCGCTCAGGCTCCCAGGCCCTCAGGCCCTCACCCTCTCTCAGGGGGCCACGCAGGCGGCCTGGTTCAGGAACCCGTCCAGCCCGCCCAGCGCGCGGAGCGCGCCCGCCTGCAGCAGGTACACCTGCCGGTCGCCGCTGGAGACGCCGACGTACACGCCCCC
>CBIHPZ010000399.1:0-4565 GCA_966211865.1 uncultured Aquabacterium sp. | reverse complement strand
CCCTTCCGCGTGCCCTTCCAGCGCGACGCGGCCGACCCGCAGCCGCTGCCCTACCTGGACGGCGCCACCAACCGCGAGCGCGGCGGCCTGGACATCACGCTGGAGGTCTGGCTGCAGACCGCGAAGATGCGCGAGGCCGGCCTGCCGCACCAGCGGCTGATGGCGTCGAACTTCCGCGACTCGTACTGGACCGTGGCGCAGCTCATCACGCACCACGCCAGCAACGGCTGCAACCTGTCCAGCGGCGACCTGCTGGGCTCCGGCACGCAATCGGGCCCCGAGGCCGACCAGGGCGGGTCGCTGCTGGAGCTGACCGGCGGCGGCAAACGGCCGCTCACTTTGGCCAATGGCGAGACGCGCACCTTCCTGCAGGACGGCGACAGCGTGCGCCTGCGCGCCTTCTGCGCCCGCGAAGGCGCGGCGCGCATCGGCTTCGGTGACTGCGAGGGCACGGTGCTGCCTTCACCCGCCGTCCGCTGACCGGAACACCAGCCCCGCGCCGGGATGGCGCGGGCCCGTGGGCCGCACGGCCTGGGCTGCATGCACCCGCCCTGAAGCGGCCTGGAACACCTCGCCAACACCTCGCCACATCGCAGGCCTCGGCGATCGGACACACTCGGGCCAACCGGCAAGCCGAAGCGGCTTGCGCTCCCCGACCCGATTCCGCCATGAGCCACAACCCCGCCGCCAGCGCCCCGCCCCTGGCGCCCTTCTCGCCGTACCAGAAGACGGTGGTCGCCCTGCTGGCCTTCCTGCAGTTCGCGGTCATCGTCGACTTCATGCTGATGGCGCCGATGGGCGCGTTGATCATGCCGGCGCTGTCCATCGGCCCGAGCCAGTTCGGGCTGGTGGTGTCGGCGTACGCCTTCAGCGCCGCCGCCTCGGGCCTGCTGACGGCCGGGTTCGCCGACCGCTTCGACCGCAAGAAGCTGCTGCTGTTCTTCTACGGCGGCTTCGTGCTGGGCACGCTGTGGTGCGGCCTGGCGCAAAGCTTCGAGACCCTGCTGGCGGCGCGCATCGTCACCGGCCTCTTCGGCGGCGTGATCGGCTCCATCGTGATCGCCATCTCCACCGACCTGTTCCCGCCGCAGATGCGCGGCCGCGTGATGGGCATCATCCAGACCGCCTTCGCGGCCAGCCAGGTGCTGGGCATTCCGCTGGGGCTGTACCTGTCCAACCACTGGAACTGGCACGTGCCCTTCCTGGCGCTGGCCGCCCTGGGCGTGCTGGGCGGCTTCGTCGTCAATGCGCGCATGCAGCCGGTGAACGCGCACCTGAAAGCCACGCAGGAACACAGCCCGTGGAGGCACCTGCTGCACACCGTGACGGTGCCGCGTCATTTGCTTGCTTTTGCCACCACCGCGCTGCTGACCACCGGCGGCTTCATGCTGATGCCCTTCAGCAGCGCCTACGTCGTCAACAACCTCGGCATCAGCCTGCACGACCTGCCCACCGTCTACGTGGTCACGGGCCTGTGCACCGTGTTCACCGGCCCGATGATCGGCAAGGCCGCCGACCGCTTCGGCAAGTTCCGCGTGTTCGGGCTGGGCACCGCGCTGTCGATCGCGATGGTGCTGGTGTACACGCACCTGGGGCCGATCCCGCTGGCGCTGCTGATCCTCGTCAATGCCGTGCTCTTCGTCGGCATCTTCTCGCGCATGATTCCCGCCCAGGCGCTGATGGCCTCGGTGCCCGCGCCGGTGCAGCGCGGGGCCTTCAGCGCCATCAACGCGTCGGTGCAGCAGCTGGCCGGCGGCGTGGCCTCGCTGGTCTCGGGCCACATCGTGACGATGGCGGCGGACGGCAAGCTGCAGCACTTCGACACCGTGGGCTTCGTGGTCGCGGCCAGCTCGCTGGTGTCCTTCCTGCTGCTGTGGCGGCTGCAGCGCAGCCTGGCGGGTTGACGGGCGCCGCCTAACGCCAGAAAGGCGCGGCAACGCAGGTCAGGCCCACCTCAGCCATGGCGCTCCAGCCGCGCCAGCAGCGAAGCGGCTTCGGCCGCCGAGCGGATGCCCAGCTTGGCGAACACCCTTGCACGATGAACCTCCACGGTGCGGATGGAGATGTGCAGTTCGTCGGCGATCACCTTGTTCTGCCGGCCGGCGGCCACGCGCACCATCACCTCGTGCTCGCGCTCGGTCAGGCTGGCCACGCGCAGCGCCTCGCGCTCGCGGTCGCTGCGTGCGCTGGCGTGGGCCGCCTCGAGCTTCAGCGCGCGGTCGATGCGCTGCACCAGCGATTCATCGCTGAAGGGCTTCTCGACGAAATCCAGCGCGCCCTTGTGCAGCGCGTCCACCGCCATCGGGATGTCGCCATGGCCCGACAGGAAGATCACCGGCAGGCCGATGCCGCGGGCCACCAGTTCGTCGTGCAGTTGCAGCCCGCTCATCGGCTCCATGCGCACGTCCAGCACCAGGCAGCCGCGCAAGGGTCCCGCGTCGAAAGCGGCCAGCAGCTCCGGCCCGGACGCATAGGTGCGCGCCGGCAGCCCGTGCGAGTACAGCAGGAAGGCCAGTGCGTCGCGCACCGCGGCTTCGTCGTCCACCAGGTGGACCATCGGAGCTGACACGGGCGTGCCGGGGTTGGCGCCCGCATCGGGGCGCAGATCGTCATCAGGACTCATCGTCTTCGTCTCCTGCCAGCGGCAGCGTGAAGGACAGGCGCGCGCCGCCCAGCGGCCCGCTGCCGGCCTCCAGCCCGCCATGGTGTGCCTCGACCACCGAGCGGCAGATGGCCAGGCCCATGCCCATGCCGTCGCGCTTGGTGGAATGGAAAGGGGCCGACAGCACGTCCACCGTGCGGCCGCCCAGGCCCGGCCCGTTGTCGTCCACGTCCACGCGCAGGAAGCGCGGGCCCGCGGCATGCGCGCTGAGCCGCACGCGGGGCGCGTCGCGCCCCTCGGGCGGCCCGGGGGCCTCCGGTGCACCCTGCGCGTTCAGCGCTTCCTGCCCCGCCAGCGCGTCGGCCGCGTTGCGCAGCAGGTTGATCAGCACCTGCTCGATCAGCACCGGGTCGGCCGACAGCGGCGGCAGGTCGGGTGCCACTTGCACCTCCAGCTCGATGCCACGCTGCAGGAAATCGCGCCGCAGCAGCGCCACCGCATGCTGCACGATGTCGTCGATGCGGCAGCGTTCGCGCTGCGGCGCACGCCGCGTCAGGAAGCCGCGGATGCGCTGCACGATGCGGCCGGCCTCGGCCGCCTGCTCGCCCTGGCGGCGCAGCGCGTCCAGCACCACGTCGTCGGCGAAGCCGGCGCGTTCCAGTGAACGCAGCACGCCGCCGTTGTAGCTGGTGATCGCGGCCAGCGGCTGGTTCAGCTGGTGCGCCAGCGCCGAGGCCACCTCGCCCAGCGTGGTCAGCCGCGCCTGCGTGGCCAGGGTCTCGCTGCGCAGGCGTTCGCGCTCTTCGGCCTGCTTGCGCAGCGTGATGTCGACGATGGAGCCCATCCAGCCGATCTGCTGGCCCACCGCATTGACCAGCGGCGCCTCGAACACCATCACGTGCAGCTCGTGCCCGTCGGCATGCACCCAGCGCGCCTCGTAGCCTTCGCGCGGGGCGCCGCCCGCCATGTTGCGCTGGTGGCGCCACATGCTTTCGGCCACGGCGTCGGGCGGCCAGTAGGGCATGGGCGGCAGCCGGCCCAGCAGCTCTTCGGCGGAATAGCCCACTAATTCGCAAAAGGCGCGGTTGACGTGCACCACCCGCCCTTCGGCATCGCGGCCGCGCACGCCGACGGTGAGCGAGTCCTCGATCGAGCGGCGGAACGCGGCCTCGGTGCGCCAGCGGTTCTCGGCCGCGCGGGCCTCGCGCATCTGCCGCCGCAGCGAAGCGCTGGCCGCGGCGCTGAGCAGCAGGAACGCCGCCATCAGCGCCACCGGCAGCGTGTGCCACCACGGCACATGCGGCTCGCGCGTGGTCAGCTCCAGGTAGGCATCGTTCATGGCCGGCTCCAGGCTCACGCGGTACGACTGCCGCCCCGCCGCCGCTTCGGCCACGTCGCCGCTGGCGGCGATGAGCTGCCCGAAGCTGTCGACCAGGCGCACGTCGTAGCGCCGCGCCAGCCACCAGGGCACGGTCTGGCGCAGCAGCACCGCGGGCGCGAAGCGCACCACCAGCTGCCCGCCCTGCGCCATGGGCGCGGCCAGGTGGGCGGAAAGGCCGCCGTCGTCGTGCCCGCCGCCATGCCCGCCACCGTAGGGCACCGCCTGCGGCCGCGGCGCCTGCGGCGGCACGTGGGCCAGCAGGCGGTTGTTGGTGTCGATCACCGTCACGCTCACCCACAGGCGTCGCAGCCCTTCGGCCACGCCGGGTTCGCGCAGCAGCCGCGCTTCGTCCAGCGCCGGCGGCAAGGCCCTGGCCAGCGCGGCCACCGTGCGCTGTTCCGCGGCCATCCAGTCGCTCAGCCGGTTGTCCAGGGTCAGCGCATCGGCGATCAGCGTGCGGCGCTCGTCCTCGATGTCCTGCGTGTCCGACCACTGCAGCCAGCCGCCCACCGCGCCGGAAAAGGCCAGCGCCAGCAGGAAGGGCCAGGCCCAGGCACCGCGGCGCCGGAAGCCACGGGGCGC
>CBIHPZ010000398.1:0-4575 GCA_966211865.1 uncultured Aquabacterium sp. | reverse complement strand
GGCCTGCCGCATCGCCCGCTGCGCGATGGCCAGCAGCGACTGCGCGATGCGGTCTGCCGTGGTGGCCACCTGCGGCAGGCGGCGCGGGTCCTTGACACGGCCACGGTCGTCCAGCGCGGCGCGGAACAGCACCCACTGGTTGCGCGCCAGTTCCAGGTCGTCGTGCATGCGCGGGTCGGGCAGCTGCTGCGACGAAATGGCCGCCAGCGCCGCCGAGAACTCGCCCAGCGACTGCTGCAGGTCGACCTCGATGCCCTTGTTGGGCGGCCCGCCGGCCGAAGCCGCGAAGTTCAGCTTGCCCACGCGCAGCGCGGTGGCGGCGGCGCGCGTCAGCAGGTCCACCAGGGCGGCGCGGCCGCCGTCGGCCAGGTCCGCCGACAGGGCCGTGCTGACGAAGCTGACCTGCGCGGCCAGCGCCTCGCTGTCGCGGTACACCTCGTTCCAGCCCCCCGACGCGGTGGGCCCGGTGCGCACCGTGTCGACACGCTCGATGAAGGCGCTGACCCCATCGGACAGGCGCAGCAGCTGGCTGCGGCGGCGGCCGCTGAGCGTGCCGTCGGCGCGCAGCAGCGCCAGGGCGCCCACCACGCGCTGGCGTTCACGCGCCAGCTCGTCCTGCGCGCGCAGCGGGTCGACGCGGGCCGAGTGCTCGACGCAGAGCTTGGCCAGGCGCTCGACACCCACGCGCAGTTCGGCGGCGGCCATCATCGGCGCTTCCGGTGGCGAGGCGGGTGCGGCCGGCGCCGCAGCGGCCGCACCGCACAGCAGCGCGAGCCCCGCGCCAGCGGCCAGGCCCGTCGCCCGCCCATCCTTGATCCCCCACATGCTCCGCTCCCGCAAAAGCCCGCGATGCTAGGCAGGCGCGGCGGCAGGCGTGTGACAGGGCGGCGCTGGGCTATTCGGGAATGGCCGCGTGCGACCAGGCGTCGATGCGGTCCAGCAGCATGGCCAGCTGCGCCGGGCTGTCGAGACCGAAGCGCGCGGCGGAAGCCGGATCGGGCGGGCTGCCGACGCGGATGGTCAGCCAGTGCGGCTCGGCGGCGGCGAAGACCGGTTCGTCGTTGACGTCGTCGCCGGCGAAGAGGGCGGCCTCGACGCCGGCCCGCGCCACCAGCCGGTGCACCGCGGTGGCCTTGTCCGGCGCATCGGCCGCCACCACGTTGACGACCAGCTTGCCGGGCAGGGCGCTCAGGCCCGGGCCCAGCTGCGGCAGCAGCTCGCCGATCAGCGCCAGCGCGCGGTCGCGGTCCTTGGACAGGCGGTAGTGCCAGGCCATCGACTGGCCCTTGTCCTCGACCATCACGTCGGCGGCGGCCAGGTCGGCGGCGCGCTGGCGCACCAGCTGGCGCGCGGGTTCCAGCGCACCGATCAGCGCGGCGGAGGCGTGCGGGTCGGCGTCGTCTTCCGCGCCGTGGTTGCCCACCACCCAGTGCGGCTCGAAGCCCAGGCGCGGCAGCACGTCGTCCACCGCGCGGCCGGTGACGATGGCCACCGGCATGCGCTTGGACAGCTCGTGCAGCCGGGCCGAGACGGTCGGGGAAGGGCGCGCGTCCCCGGGGTGCGACACGATGGGCGCCAGCGTGCCGTCGAAATCAAAGGCCAGCAGCACGGGCTGCTGCAGGAAGGCGGCCAGGGCCGCATCGCCTTCGGGGGTGAACAGGTGTCGCATCCTTTGTCTTCGTTGTCCGGTGGGCTGGAGCGGCGGCCTTCAGGAGGCGGCCGTCGGCTCCTCCTGGAAGCGCCGCACGCGGGCTTCCACGCGTGAACGCAGGCGCCAGCGGGCAGCGTCGGTGAGCATGCGGCCGGCCCAGCGGTAGACGTTGAACTCATGCACCGTGGTGCGCAGGCTGGCCATGCGCGCGCGCTGCTCGGCCGGCGGCATGGTGGCGGCGCGCTGCAGCGCATCGGCCGTTTCTTCCACGTGATAGGGGTTCACGATCAGCGCCTCGGCCAGCTCGCGCGCGGCGCCGGCGAAGCGGCTGAGCACCAGCACGCCCTGCATGTCGTCGCGCGCGGCGACGAATTCCTTGCTGACCAGGTTCATGCCGTCGTGCAGGCTGGTCACCACGCAGATGTTCGCGGCGCGGTACAGCTCGGTGAGCGCCTCGTGGCCATGGTGCTCGGCCAGCAGGTGCACCGGGCGGTAGCCCTCGCGCCCGAAGCGCTGGTTGATGCGGTCGGTCAAGCCGTGCACGCGCATCTGGAAGTTCTTGTATTCGTCCAGGTCGCTGCGCGTGGGCGCGGCCACCTGCACGAAGACGAAGCGGCCGATCCATTCCGGCCACTTCTCCAGCAGCCGTTCCACGGCGTTCAGGCGCTCCAGGATGCCCTTGGTGTAGTCGAAGCGGTCCACGCCCAGGGCAATGCAGGCATCGGGCGGCAGCTGCAGCCGCTCGATGGTGCGGCGGCGGCATTCGGCCACCGACGGCCATTGCGCCACCTGCTCCTGGTCCGGCCACTCGATGGAGATCGGGTAGCTCTCGATCAGGGTTTCCTTGTCGCGGTAGGCGATGGTGGAGTGCTCGTGCTCGATGCGGGCCTCCAGGTAGCGGTCCACCGTCTCGATGAAGTTCTTGCAGTGGAAGCGGGTGTGGAAGCCGAGGATGGTGCTGCCCAGCAGGCCCTGCAGGATCTCGCGCCGCCACGGGCAGATGCCGAAGGACTCGGGGTTGGGCCAGGGGATGTGCCAGAAGGTGAGGATGGTGGCGTTGGGCAGGCGCTCGCGGATCATGGCCGGCGCCAGCGCGAAGTGGTAGTCCTGCACCAGCACCACCGGGTCCTCGCTGCGGGCCTCGGCCACCACGGCGTCGGCAAAGCGCTGGTTGATCAGCTTGTAGGCCTCCCAGTCGCTCTGGCGGAACACCGGCCGCACGTGGGCCACGTGGCACAGCGGCCACATGCCCTCGTTGGCGAAGCCGTAGTAATAACCTTCTTCTTCCTCGGCCGTGAGCCAGATGCGGCGCAGCCAGTAGCCGTCTTCCGGCGGCTCGTCGGGCGGCACGCGAACGCGGTCGGTCGTGTCCACCGTCTCGCGGTCGGCCGAGCCGCTGCCGTGCGCGATCCAGGTGCCGGCGCAGGCGCGGGTCACGGGCTCGATGGCCGTCACCAGGCCGCTGGCCGGGCGGCGCACCTGCACCTGCTCGCCGCGGCGGTCGTGGATATAGGGCTCGCGGTTGGAGACGACGATGATCTGGTCGCCCGCCAGCTGCGTGCGCAGCAGCTGGCGCAGGCGGTCGGCGTTCCAGTCCGCTTCCGGGCCCTGGGCGCGGCGGTACTCGTCTTCCAGGTCGCGCAGGCGGGCGCGCAGGTCTTCGGCAAAGGGCGCCATTTCCGGAATCAGCGGCTTGACCAGGCCTTCGCCGCGCAGGATGGCGCGCATGCCCTGCACCCAGCCGCGCCAGCTGAGCTGCGCCACCACCATCGTGATCAGCGCCATCGCCAGGCCCATGGCCACGAGCAGGCCGATGAGGTAGCGGCGCGTGTCCTGGCTGCGGCGGTCGATGAAGCTGAAGTCGTCCACCAGCACCAGGCGGCCCACCAGCTGCGGCGGCAGCCGCGCGGCTTCCAGCGCGCGCAGGACCAGGTCGCGGTCCACCGTGGGCTCGGCCGATGCGAGCGTGGTGCCATCGGCCCGGCGAGGCGCGGGGGCGCGGGCGGATTCGCTGTCTTCGTCGGTGCCGGGGCGGCGTGCGTCTTCGGGCGACTCGGCCGGCGCGCGCAGTTCGGGCGGCAGTGGCGGGTGGCCCATCACGGGGTAGACGCTGACGTGCACGGTGCCGCCCGGAAGTTCCAGCCGCGAGTCCGCCTTGGCTGCCACCTCCATCGCGGTGTCGCAGCTGAGTTGCTGGGCGGGGAAGCGGGACGTGCCCTGCACCAGGCGCCCGTCGACGCCGCACAGGCCGATGCCGAACAGGCGTTCGCCTTCGGACGTGCGGTCGAACAGCGGCTGCAGGCGCTTCAGGCGGCCGGTGGCGATGGCCTCGGCCACGGGTTCCGACAGGGCCTTGGCCACCAGGGCGCCTCGGCTGCTCAGGTCGCGGCTGAACCAGCGCAAGGTCACCCGGTCCATCAGCGGAACGGCGACGTAGGCCACGGCCACCAGCGTGATGAGCAGGGGCAGCAGGAAGCGGAGTTGGAGGTGGAAGGTCTTGAAGCCCATGGATCCCTGAAGTGCCCGGCGCATCGTGACTGCCATGCCCGGCGGGTTGTCTTGGCCGGTCGATCGCGCACCGGCAGGCTGGATTCCCGGCAATTGGCGTGCCCGCAACCTTTGCAGGGTTTGGTGCGGATGGCCGCGAACTGGGAAGACCTTGACTCCGCACCAGCACGGCGGGCTGCGGGCAGGGCCTTAAGGCCCGACCCGGGCTGTCATGCCGGAGACGCCGCCACGGCGCGCCTCCGGGCCATGGGCCGCAGCGCGTCAGGCCCGGCCGCTCAGCGCCTCGATGGCCGGCGGACGCGACAGCGGCTGCGACAGCACCAGCGCCGTCGTCACGCTGCCATGCGCGGCCAGGCGGTCGACCACGCGCTCCAGGTCGGCCGGCTCGGCGAAGGCGCAGCGCACGATGAAGCAGT
>CBIHPZ010000397.1:0-4576 GCA_966211865.1 uncultured Aquabacterium sp. | reverse complement strand
GTGCTCACGATCCGGTTGCGGATCTTCAGCTGGTTGAGCTGGATGGGTTCGAACAGGTGCGGGTAGCGCATGGTCCGGCGGCGGCGTGGGGTTCGTTCGGAGGGGCTGGGCGCGGGCGAGAAGACGGGCGCTGTCGCTCAGGCCGTCAGCGGCGTCACGGTGAACACGCAGTGCTCGTGTCCCTCGGCCGCGCAGCTGGTTTCCTCGCTGTGCGTCTTCCAGGGGCGGCCGGTGTCGTGGCCCACCCAGTCCATGGCGCCGGAGAACCAGCCGGCGAAGAGGTAGCAGACCTTGTCGCTCGTCACCGGCACGCCGGCGATGCCCTGGGCCAGCACGAAGACCGAGTGCTGCAGGCGGATGCGCGCGTGGCCGGTGGCGGGGTCCACCTCGTCGAAACTGAACAGGCCCCAGCCGCGCTGCGACAGCCGCTTCAGGTAGTGCTTGTAGACCGCCATGCCGCGCAGGCCGTGGGTGTGCGATTCCTGCTGACACCAGAAGTACGCGGAGCGGTGGCCGGCCTTGTACAGGCTCAGCGCATAGGCCTCGCGCCCGATCGCGGCTTCGGCCTCCACGTGGTTGTTGACGAAGAAGTGCCGTGGCACGTAGATCATCGGCAGGCCGTCGGTGCTCCAGATGCCGTTCTGCGGATTGACCTCGATGGGCAGCTGCGGCCCGTTCACGGCGTGTTGTTGCGCGCTCATGGCTCAGGCTCCCCACACGTCCTTGAACACCCGCAGCCAGTTGCCGCCGATGACCTTTTCGATCTTGCTGGTGGACCAGCCGGCATGCTCCATCTCGGCCGTCAGGTTGGGCATTTCGCCGATGGTGCGGATGCCCACCGGGTTCAGCACGGTGCCGAAGTTGGTGAGCCGGCGGTGGCGGCCCTTGTCGTGCGTGATGTGGTCGAAGAAGTCCTGGCCATAGCCCTGGGTGTGGTCGGTGCCCACGCCCACGCAGTCCTCGCCCACCAGGTTGATCACGTAGTCGATGGCCTCGACGTAATCGGTGACGGTGGATTCGATGCCGCGGCGCAGGAACGGCGGGAACATGGTCACGCCGATGAAGCCGCCGTGGTCGGCGATGAAGCGCAATTGCGCGTCGCTCTTGTTGCGCGGGTGTTCCTTCAATCCCGCCGGCAGGCAATGGCTGTAGGTGACCGGCTTCTTCGAGGCCAGGATGGCCTCTTCGCTGGTCTTGGCGCCGACGTGCGACAGGTCGACCATGATGCCCACCCGGTTCATCTCGGCAATGACCTCGTGGCCATAGCCCGAAAGGCCGCCGTCGCGCTCGTAGCAGCCGGTGCCGATCAGGTTCTGCGTGTTGTAGCAAAGCTGGACCACGCGCACGCCCATGTCGGCGAAGGCCTCGATGTGGCCCAGGTGGTCCTCGAACGCATGCGCGTTCTGGAAGCCGAGGATGATGCCGGTCTTGCCGTCGCGCTTGGCCTGCTCGATGTCGGCCGTGGTGCGCACCAGCGTCAGCAGATCGGCGTTGTCGCGGATCATCGACTTCATCTGCGCGATGTTGTGCACCGTGCCCTTGAAGTCTTCCCACACCGAGACCGTGCAATTGGCGGCGGTGAGTCCGCCCTTGCGCATGTCCTCGAACACGGGGCGGTCCCATTTGGAAATGATCAGGCCATCGATGACGATGGCATGGGCATGGATGGCATTCATGTGGGGCGGGTCCTGTCGCGAAGGGATTCAGGGGCCGGTTCGGCCGCGCAGCGGCGGTGCCGGGTCCGATGGCGCTGATTCTTCGAGCCAAGTTGCGCCAGGGCTTGTGCAGCGCGGACGCGCACTTGCACAAATCCGACATCGGCCGCCTTGCGCCCGATCAAGCCGGTGTTGGCGACTGAAGGACCGGCGCCGGCAGGGTGTTCCCTGGGCCCGCTGCGCGTGTCGAATCCAGACAACTCCGCGTCCGCCGTGCGCAAGGTGGGCGCGGCGGCTGGCCGAACAATGGCTTCACCCCGGGGCCAGGCCTTTCCAATGCCAGCGTTCCAGCCGCCAGGCCCGGTGGATTCCAAGGATCCCCGTCATGCCCACCCAGCCATCCATCGTCACCGTGCATTCCCGCACCGCTTCGGCGAACGCCGCATTGGCCGCGCTGCTGGAGCGCCGCCGCCCTGGCTACAGTCTCGAAGCACCGTTCTACTTGAGCGACGAGGTGTTCCAGGCCGACATGCAGTACATCTTCCGGCGCCACTGGATCTTCGTCGGCGTGGCGCCGCAGGTGCCCGAGCCGGGCGACTACATCACGGTCGACGTCGGCCCCGACTCCGTGCTGATCGTGCGCGACGACGACCTGCAATTGCGCGCCTTCCACAACGTGTGCCGCCACCGCGGCTCGCGCCTGTGCGAAGAACACCAGGGCAGCCTGGGCAACATCGTCTGCCCGTACCACCAGTGGACCTACGACCTGGAAGGCAAGCTGATCCACGCCGACCACATGGGCGAGAGCTTCCTGCGCGAGCAGCACAGCCTGCACACCGTGCACCTGCGCGACCTGGAAGGCCTGATCTTCATCTGCCTGGCCGACGAGCCGCCGGCCGACTTCGACGAAATGGCCGCGCGCATGCGGCCCTACCTGGCGCCGCACCGCCTGGCCGACTGCAAGGTGGCGGCGCAGGTGGACATCATCGAAGAAGGCAACTGGAAGCTGACGCTGGAGAACAACCGCGAGTGCTACCACTGCATGGGCAACCACCCGGAGCTGACGCGCTCGATCTACGAGCACGGCTTCGGCTACCAGCCCGGGCCGCAGAACGCCGAAGGCCTGGCGCGCTTCGAGCAGGTGGTGAAGGAGAGCCATGCGCGCTGGGAAGCGATGGGCCTGCCCAGCGCGCGGCTGGAAGAACTGGACACGCGCATCACCGGCTTCCGCACGCAGCGCCTGCCGCTGGACGGCGCCGGCCAGTCGCAGACCATGAATGCCGAGGTGGCCTGCAGGAAGCTGCTGGGTGACTTCACCGACAAGGCGCTGGGTGGCCTGTCGTTCTGGACCCAGCCCAATTCGTGGCACCACTTCATGAGCGACCATGTGGTCAGCTTCGTCACCATCCCGATCAGCCCGGGCAAGACGCTGGTGCGCACGATCTGGTGCGTGCACAAGGACGCGGTGGAAGGCGTGGACTACACGGTGGAGAACCTCACCGCGGTGTGGAACGCCACCAACGCGCAGGACCGCCGCCTGGTGGAGCTGGCGCAGGCGGGCGCCGCCAGCAGCGCCTACCAGCCCGGACCCTACTCGCCCTACACCGAGGCCCTGGTCGAGGCCTTCTGCGTCTGGTACCTGGACCGCCTGCGCGCCGGCATCGCCACGCGCTGAGGCCTGCCACGCCCTGCCTGCCGTGAACCGAAGCGCCGACCCCCTGCACCTGGCCCGCCCCGTGGCCTGCCCCGACCTGGGCGCGGCGCACGCGCCGGCCTGGGGCCCCGACGACGAGTGGCTCGAATGCGTGCAGGTGCGCGACGAGACGCACGACGTGCGCAGCTTCCTGCTGCGCCCGGTGGAAGCGCGCAGCTTCCGCTACCGGCCCGGCCAGTTCATCACGCTGGGGCTGGACATCGGCGGTGAACGCATCCACCGCTGCTACACGCTGTGTTCCACGCCGACCCGGCCGGACACGCTGATGATCACCGTCAAGCGCGTGCCCGGCGGCCGCGTGTCCAACTGGCTGCACGACACGCTGCGCCCGGGCCTGCGGCTGTCGGCCACGGGCCCGGCCGGCAGCTTCTGCTTTCCGGCCGGGCCGGTGCAGGTGCCGGCGCGCGGGCAGCTGTATCTCTCGGGCGGCAGCGGCATCACGCCGCTGATGTCGATGTCGCGCGCCTGGGCCGACCTGGGGCTGGACGCCGACGTGCAGTTCATCCACGCCGCGCGCACGCCGCAGGACGTCGTCTTCGCGGACGAGCTGCAGCTGCTGGCGCGCCTGCTGCCGCGCTGGCGGGCGACGCTAATTTGCGAAGGACGCGGCAGCGTGCCGGGCTACAGCGGCCTGCTGGGCCGGCTCAACCTGGGGCTGCTGCGCGCCCAGGTGCCCGACCTGCTGGAACGCGAGGTCTGGTGCTGCGGCCCCGGCCCCTTCATGGCCGCGGTGCGCGCGATGCTGGCCGAGGCCGGCTTCGACATGGCGCGCTACCACGAGGAAAGCTTCTCGTTCGAGGCCACGCCACCGGTGGATGCGCCCGTGCAGGCGCCCACCGAAGCCGCGGCCGATGCCGCAGCGGCAAGCACCGCCCGCCGCTTCGAGATCGTGCTCAAGTCGCGCGGCGAACGCTTCGACTGCGGCGCCGACGAGACCGTGCTGAAGGCCGCGCAGCGCGCCGGCGTGCGCTGGCCCTTTTCTTGCGCCAGCGGCGTGGGGGGGGCGGGCGGCGCGCGGCCCAGGGGGCGCGGGTGAGTCATGATGCATGGCGGGGGGCGGGGCCCCCGCCCCGGGGGGGCGGGGGGGAGTGGGGCACCTGCCGCACGCGCAAGATCGCGGGCGAGGTCGACATGAACCAGGGCGGCGGCCTGCGCCCGCGCGAGGTGGCGCAGGGCTGGATGCTGCCCTGCTGCAGCAAGCCGCTGA
>CBIHPZ010000396.1:0-4584 GCA_966211865.1 uncultured Aquabacterium sp. | reverse complement strand
GATCGAGCTGACGCCGAAGGACGGCCGCTGGACGCTGGTCAGCGATGCCTGGTTCTTCAAGGAAGGCGAGGCGGCGCGCTGGCAGCCCGCGCGGTATGGCGAGTTTCGCGTGGCGCCCGATGGCCGGGCGCTGCTGGTGGGGCTGCGGGGTGCCGCGCTGAACGCGCTGTGATCCGTGGCCGCTGACTTTACGCGTCAGCGGTGCACGCGACGGCCGTCGTCAGCTGCCGCTTGCTGCTGAAGCCGGGACTGCAGGATGCACAGCGGCCGTATCGGTTCCGGCATCGCCGGCTTCAGTTCAGCCCGTTCTCGCTGGCATAGACAGCGGCCTGCACGCGCGAGCTGAGTCCCAGCTTGCGCAGGATGTTCTGCACGTGGATCTTCACGGTGGTCTCGGCGATGTCCAGCGCGCGGGCGATTTCCTTGTTGCTGGCGCCGCGGGCCAGGTGGCGCAGGGTGTCGCGTTCGCGCGGGCTCAGCGTGGCGGCGGCGTCGCGCGATGGTTCGGGTGACGTGGGTCCCGGTGGGTCGGCCGGCGCCGAGGCACCCGCCGCACGGAAGGCGGTCACCAGCTTGGCCGTCATCTCCGGGCTGACGAAGGAGCCGCCGCGCGCGCAGCCGCGCACGGCCTGCACCAGGTCGTCGCCTTCGATGGTCTTCAGCACATAGCCGGCGGCGCCGCCGCGCAGTGCGGCGGCGAGGTCGCCCTCGTCTTCGCTGACGGTCAGCATCAGCACGCGCGCCTGGGGCGCGGCTTCGCGCAGGCCGGGCAGCGCGTCCACCCCGCGCACGCCGGGCAGGTGGTTGTCCAGCAGCACCACGTCGGGCTGCAGCTCGCGCGCGCGGCGCTGCGCCTCGCCGGCGTCGGCGGCTTCACCGATCACCTGCACGTCCTCGTACTGCGACAGCAGCGCGATCAGGCCGCGGCGGAACAGCGTGTGGTCGTCGACCACCAGCAGGCGGGTGCAATCGGTCAATGGACTCTCCTGAGCCCATGTCGCGGGCATGAGAACGGCGATGCGCGAGTGTTCACCGGGGGACCTTCGGGCACCGCGGGCCGGTGTTCACCCCTGGCGGCGGCCCGCCGGGCCCCCTGGTGCGCCCGTGGTGCGCCCGTGGTGCCGCGCACCCTCCCGCCAGGAGGGAACCTGCCCTTCGGGCGGCCGTGCGGTCTCATGCGGCCTTTCCCTGCGGCATGGCCGGCTCGACGGTGCCCGCGGCCGCCGTCGTGGCGGTGCTAACCGGCATGGTAAGCGTCACCCGCGTCCCGTGGCCCCCGCGCGATTGCACGGCCAGCTGCGCGCCGATGCGCTGCGCCCGCTCGCTCATGATGCGCAGGCCGACGTGGCCGACGCCGGCCGGCGTGTCGGCGTCGAAGCCCTGGCCGTCGTCCTCGACCTCGAAGCGCCACTGCGGCGCCTGCTGCACCCGCAGCGTGACGCGGCCGGCGCGGGCGTGCTTGCGCACGTTCGACAGCGCCTCCTGCAGCACGTGCAGCACCTGCACCTGCACGTCGGCCGGCAGCGCCACGCCGTGGCCTTCCACCAGCAGCTCGGCGGGCAGGCCGGTCTGGGTCTCGAACTTCTGCAGCGTGCTGCGCAGCGCCAGCATGATGTCTTCGGCCGAGGTGCGGGTGCGGAAGTGCAGCAGCAGCTCGCGCACGTCGCCATAGCTTTCGCGCACGCCGGTGTCGATCTCGTCCAGGGTGCGGGTGGCGGCGGTGTCGTCGCCGCGCTGCAGCGCGCGCCGCAGCAGCTGCACCTGGATCTTGAGGAAGGCCAGCGACTGGGCGATGGAGTCGTGCAGCTCCTGCGCCAGCAGCGTGCGTTCGCCGGCCACCGCTGCTTCCTTCTCGGCCGCGGCGGCGCGCAGGCCTTCGATGCCGCCGGCCAGGTGGCTGGCCAGGGTCTCGATCAGCGACCGGTCCTCCCCGTCGAGCGTGTGCGACTCGCGGAAGAAGAGATCGACCTCGCCCAGCACGCGCTGGTGCAGCATGACGGGCACCGTCACCAGCGTGCGGAAGCCGGCGCGCGCGCAGTGGCCGCCCGGGGCGCTGTCGATCGCGGTGCGGATGGGGACGATGCGGGTGCGCGCCGTGGCGGCGGGCTGGCCGCAATGGCATTCGCCGCTGGGCTGGCATTGCTCGGCGCGGGTCAGCGCGGGCGGCAGGCCTTCCTGCGCCAGCATCAAATAATGCCGGTTGTCCTCGTCCGCCCAGCGCACGGCGATGGCGTCGGCGCGGGCGATGCGGCGCAGCATGGTGGCGAAGCCCTGTGCCAGCGCGTCCAGCGTCTCGGCCCGCGCCACGAAGGCGCTGACCTCGTACAGCGCGGCCAGGCGCTCGCGCTTGTTCTCGAGCCGCGCGGTCTTTTCGCGCACCTTGGCTTCGAGGTCGCCGTACAGCGACGCCAGCCGCTCGGCCATGCCGTTGAAGCCCTCGGCCAGCTCGCCGAACTCGTCGCGCGAGACGACGGCGATGCGGGTGTGGAAGGCGCCGTCGCGCACCGCGGCCAGGCCTTGGGACAGGCGGCGCAGCGGCTCCAGCACCATCAGGTGCGAGGTGTACAGCAGCAGCACCGCGCTGCCGATGGCCAGCGCCACCATGGTCAGCTGGAAGGCGCGCAGCACGCCGGTCCAGTGCGACAGGCGCTGTTCGATCAGCGTGACGAAGCGGTCGATGTGGCGCACCAGTGCGTCCACCTGCACCGTGCTGACCGGGCGGCGTTGCAGCCAGTCCTGGCGCAGTGCCTGCCATTCGCTGCGCAGGATGTTGAACTCGGTGTGCGCGGCGGCGTTCCAGGGCACGAACAGCGGGCGCGCGGGGTCGCCGGTGGCCAGCAGTTCCATCGTGGCGTCCAGCGCCTGCACCTGCGGCGCCAGCAGCGCGCGCTCGCCGGCCTCGGCGAGAAGCCCCGCCCGGCCGCCCGATGGGGCTTCGTCCCCGCCGGGCGGGGCGGCGCGAAGCGCCAGGGGTGCGCTGATCAACGCCAGGCGGTAGCTCATCATGCGCATGCGGCCGGCCTCGTTCACCGCGGCGGCGCCGCCTTCCAGCTGCCAGGTGACCCACAAGGTGAGCGCGATCGAACCCAGCGCCAGCAGCAGGAAGAAGAGGCCGGTGGTGACGAGCTTGAACGCCAGGCTGCGGGGGACGCGCATGCCGCGCATGCTAGGCAGCGCGACGGGGGTGACGCTTGATCGGCGTCAAATCGGCCGGCTCGATGAGCGGCTCAATGCCCGACCCGCTGGCGGCGGTTTCAGTGCGGCCTGGACGGCTGGGCCGCCGCGGCCGCGGCTTCCTGCGCCCGGGCTTCCAGCAACGCCCGTTCGCGCGCATTGCGGGTGAGCGACGCGGCGCGCAGGAATTCCTGCTGCGCTTCTGCCGGCCGCTGCAGCTTGGCCAGCAGGTCGCCGCGCACGCTGGGCAGCCAGTGGTAGTTCTTCAGCGCCGGGTCGCCGATCAGCGCGTCGACGATCTCCAGGCCCGCCGCCGGACCGAAGGCCATGGACACCGCCACCGCGCGGTTCAGCTCGACCACCGGCGACGGCACGGTCTGCGCCAGCGCGTCGTACAGCGCGGCGATGCGCGGCCAGTCGGTCGCGTCGGCGCTGCGGGCGCGTGCGTGGCAGGCGGCGATGGAGGCCTGCAGCGCGTAGGGGCCCAGCGCGGTGCCTTCGGCCGCCACCAGGGCCTCGGCGCGCTGCAAGGCGGCCAGGCCGCGGCGGATCAGCAGCGGGTCCCAGCGCGCGCGGTTCTGTTCCAGCAGCAGCACCGGCTTGCCCTGCGCGTCGGTGCGCGCGGCGGTGCGCGAGGCCTGCAGTTCCAGCAGCGCCGCCAGGCCGTGCACCTCGGGCTCCTGCGGCGCCAGGCCGGCCAGCACGCGCGCCAGGCGCAGCGCTTCGTCGCACAGCGCGGGGCGCATCCAGTCGTCACCGGCGGTGGCGGTGTAGCCCTCGTTGAAGATCAGGTAGAGCACCTCCAGCACCGAGGCCATGCGGTCGGCCAGGTCGTCGTCGCGCGGGAGCTCGAAAGGCACCTTGGCGGCGCTGAGCGTGCGCTTGGCGCGCACGATGCGCTGCGCGATCGTCGGTTCGGGCACCAGGAAGGCGCGGGCGATCTCGTCGGTGCTCAGGCCGCCGAGCAGGCGCAGCGTCAGCGCGGCGCGGGCTTCGGTGGACAGCACCGGGTGGCAGGCGGTGAAGATGAGCCGCAGCAGGTCGTCGCCGATGCGGTCGGCGCGTGCGGCATCCAGGGCGTCGACGAAGTCCGGCACGACCGATGCCTCCTGCGCGTCGAGGTCGTGGCCCAGCTCTTCATGCTTGCGCTCGGCCATCTGGTGGTGGCGCAGGTGGTCCAGCGCGCGGCGCTTGGCCGTGGCCATCAACCACGCGCCGGGGTTGTCCGGCACGCCGGTGCCGGGCCAATGCTCCAGCGCCGCCACCAGGGCGTCCTGCGCCAGTTCTTCCGCGGTGCCGATGTCGCGCGTGAGCCGCGCCACGCCGGCCACGATCTTGGCCGCCTCGATGCGCCAGACGGCCTCGATCGCCTTGTGGCTGGGCGCGTGGGGATGGCTGCTCATCTGGCGA
>CBIHPZ010000395.1:0-4589 GCA_966211865.1 uncultured Aquabacterium sp. | reverse complement strand
GGGCAGGGTGGCCGTTCAGGGCTGCGGCTGCAGCAGCAGGCGCGGCGAGTCCAGCCGAGACCAGGCATCGGCTTCCTCCTGCAACTGGTGCAGCGTGCGCGGGTGCGCGGTGGCCCAGCCGGCGCTGAAGCGCAGCGCCGCATGGCGGCCGTTGCGCGACATGGCCAGCGCACCCGGTTCGACGTCGGTCCGCGCATGGCAGGCGATCACCGCCAGCCGCAGTGCCATCACCTGCCACGCAAAGCGCTCGGCCGTCAGCTGCGCCTCGATCTTGCGCAAGCCCCCGCGCTGGCCCAGCACCAGGTCTGCGATGCGGCGCTGCTGGCTTTGCGAGAAGCCCGCCGCATCGACGTGCGCCAGCAGGTAGGCGCTGTGGCGGTGGTGGTCGTGGTGCGACACCATCTGTCCGATCTCGTGCAGCTCGGCCGCCCAGCCCAGTTCGCGGCGGGCCTCGAGGTCGGCGTCGCCGGGGTCGGCGGGCAGGGCGCTGTCGAACAGGGCCAGCGCCACGCCACGCACGCGCCCGGCCTGCGCGCGGTCGATGCCGAAGCGCTGCTGCAGCTCACTGACGCTGCCGTCGCGCACGTCGGCGCCGCCGGCATGGCGCAGCGCGGTGTGGCGTTCATGCAGGTCCACGATCACCCCCTGGCGCAGCGCGCCCTTGGCCGGCAGCAACTCGCGGATGCCGAAGTGCGTGAGCAGCGTGTACAGCAGCGACAGCCCGCCGCCGATGATGGGCCGGCGGTCTTCGCTGAGGGACGGCAGGTCCAGCCGGTCTGCCGTGCCGGCCGCCAGGCACTGCGCGATGCACCAGCGCAGGCCTTCGGCGGTGATGCGACCGTCGGTCTGCCCGGTGGCCTCCAGCACCTGCGACACCGCGCCGGCAGTGCCTGACGAGCCCAGGGCCTGCCGCCAGTGGCGCGGCGCGAAGGGCTCCAGCGCTTCCTCCAGCTCGGCGCCGGCGGCAATCTGCGCGTTGCGGAAGGCTTCCTCGGTGAAGCGCCCGTCCGGGAACCAGCGCATCGACAGGCTGACGCTGCCGACCTTGAACGACTCCGCCACGCGCGGCACGGCGCCGGTGCCCAGGATCATCTCGGTGCTGCGGCCGCCGATGTCGACGACCAGCCTGGGCTCGTCCGAAGGCTGCAGCCGCGCCACGCCGGCGTAGATCAGGCGCGCTTCCTCGCGGCCGGAGATCACCTCGATGGGGAAGCCCAGGGCGCCTTCCGCCCGCGCCAGGAAGGCGTCGCGGTTGCGGGCTTCGCGCAGCGTCTGCGTGGCCACCGCGCGCACCTGCGCCGTCTCGAAGCCCTGCAGCCGCGCCGCGAAGCGCGACAGGCAATCCAGCCCGCGTCGGGCCGCGTCTTCGGTGAGGTAGCCGCCGTCGTCCAGTCCGGCGCCCAGGCGCACCGTCTCCTTCAGGTAGGCGATGCGGCGGTAGCGGCCGTGCTGGATCTGGCCGATTTCCAGGCGAAAGCTGTTGGAGCCGATGTCGATCGAGGCCAGCGGGGCGCTCGCGCGCGGCAGTCGGGAAGGCATGGGGCGGCATGCTAGCCGAGCGGCATGAACGCCCTCTCTAGAATCACGCGTTTTGCTTCGAAGAGCACCGAGCATGTGGCAGCAGGACCTCGACAGCCTCGTCCCGTCACGCGACTTCAGCCGCCGCGACTTCGTGCGTGGCGGCCTCGGCACGGGCTTCGCGGCCGCCGTGATGCCGGTGATGGCGCAGACGGTCGTCAAGACCGACGCGCAGGGCCTGGAGGTGGGCGAGGTCACCATCCCCGTCGGCGACTTCAAGATGCCGGCCTACCGCGCCGCGCCGGTGGGCGTGCGCAACGCGCCGGTGGTGCTGGTGGTCAGCGAGATCTTCGGCGTGCACGAGTACATCGCCGACGTGGCGCGGCGCTTCGCCAAGCTGGGGTACTTCGCCGTCGCGCCGGAGCTCTTCGTCCGCCAGGGCGACGCGGGGGCCTATGGCGAGATCGCCAAGCTGCTGGCCGAGGTGGTCAACAAGGTGCCCGACGCGCAGGTGATGGGCGACCTGGACGCCAGCGTGGCGTGGGCGCGGTCGCAGGGCGCGGACGCCTCGAAGCTGGGCATCACCGGCTTCTGCTGGGGCGGCCGCATCACCTGGCTGTATGCCGCGCACAACCCGGCGCTGAAGGCCGGTGTCGCCTGGTACGGGCGCCTGGTGGGCGAGCGATCGACGCTGACGCCGGCGCACCCCATCGACCTGGCCGGCCGGTTGCACGGGCCGGTGCTGGGCCTGTACGGCGGGCAGGACGGCGGCATCCCGCTTGACACCGTCGATAAGATGAAATCGGCCCTCGCTGCCGGCAGCCCCGCCGCCCGCCGCAGCGAGTTCGTCGTCTACCCCGACGCGCCGCACGCCTTCCATGCCGACTACCGCCCCAGCTACCGCCAGCAGGCGGCTGAAGACGGCTGGAAACGCTGCGCTGCCTGGTTCAAGGCCCATGGGGTCGCTTGAAGAGGCGGGCGCCGCAACCCTGCACAACCGCGCCCCAAGGCGCGGTTTGTTTTGTCTGAACGACGCATGACGCTGCTCTACATCGTGCTTGCGACCACCGCCGGCGGCCTGCTGTCGGTGCTGATCGCGGCTTCCGTCACCCTGACGCGCCTGGGCAGCCTGGTGCGGCACCTGGTGAGCCTGTCCGTCGGCGTGCTGCTGGGCACCGCGCTGCTGCACGTGCTGCCCGAGGCGTTTGAAAGCGGTGTCGAGCCGCACAACCTCTTCGTCACTCTGCTGGCCGGCCTCTTGTTCTTCTTCCTGCTGGAAAAGGCCGAGCTGTACCGCCACGGCCACCACCACGAGGGCGACGGCCACGAGCACCACCACCACTTCGACGCCGAGCAGGCCGGCCGCGGCGGCTGGAGCGTGCTGCTGGGCGACAGCATCCACAACTTCTGCGACGGCATCATCATCGCCGCCGCCTTCCTGGCCGACACCCGGCTGGGCATGGTGACGGCGGCGGCCATCATCGTCCACGAGGTGCCGCAGGAGGTGGGCGACTTCATCGTGCTGCTGAACGCCGGCTTCACCCGCGGCAAGGCGCTGCTCTACAACGCGCTGTCCGGCCTGGCGGCGGTGGTGGGTGGCGTGCTGGGCTACTTCATCGTCGGCCCCTGGGAAAGCCTGTTCCCCTACCTGCTGGTGGCCGCCAGCAGCAGCTTCGTCTACGTGGCGGTGGCCGACCTGCTGCCGCAGCTGCAGCGGCGGCTGTCCTTGCGCGGCACGCTGGCGCAGATCGCCTGGATTGCCACCGGCCTGGGCCTCGTCCTGCTCGCACGCAGTTTGTTGCACAGTCACTGAGCCGCGGCCTCAAGCCGCCCGCGCGCCGGGCCGAAACACCGGACAGGATTTCTCTGCCCGCCTGGTGTTGCCCGGCCTCAAGCCCGATGAAGCTGCTGCCCCTGTCCGACCTGCGCGACCGCCTGGCGCCCGGACATCCGCTGCCCTGGGGCGTGCGCGACGCCGCGGGCCGCCTGCTGCTCGGCAAGGGCCACCCGGTCGGCGACGAGGAGATGCTGGCCGCGCTGCTCGAGCGCGGCGTCTTCGTCGATGCCGGTGAAGCGGCGGCCGAGCGCGCGGCGTCCAATGCCGCCGCCACGGCGCCCGCTGCCGATGCGGCACCCCCGCTGCCCGAGCCGGCCACGCCTTTCGAGCGTTGGGACCGCCTGTGCGCGAACCTGGGGCCGCTGCTGATGAATCCGAAGGAGAAGCTCTTTCTCCAGCGTCTGCGCGAGGCCTCGTCCCACGTCCATCTGCTGAGCGAGACGAACAGTGACCTGCTGCTGTTCCTGATCCTGCGCCAGGACCACGGCCGCTTCGAGAGCTACGGCGTCACGCACTCGCTGCACGTGGCCTGCGTCTGCAGCCTGCTGGCGCAGCGCCTGGGCTGGGACCAGGCCGACCAGGAACGCGTGATCGGCGCCGCCCTGACGATGAACCTGGCGATGCTCGACCTGCAAGGCACGCTGGCCCGGCAGGCCGGCCCGCCGACGCGGCGCCAGCGCGAACTGATCCATGAGCACCCGCACCAGGCGGTGCGGCTCCTGCGCGCCGCCGGGCTGGACGACGAGCCCTGGCTGATGGCCGTCGAAGACCACCACGAGCGCGCCGGTGGCGGCGGCTACCCGCGCAACCGGGCCGAGCCCGGCACCATGTCGCAGCTGCTGCGCCTGACCGACCAGTTCACCGCCAAGCACAGCGCCCGCGCCACGCGGCCGGCGCTGCCGGCCCAGGTGGCGGCGCGCCAGCTGTTCATCGAGAACCCGGGCGACCCGCTGGCCGCCCTGCTGATCAAGGAATTCGGCATCTACCCGCCGGGCTCGCTGGTGCGCCTGGTGTCGGGTGAACTGGGCATCGTGGTGCGCCGTGGCCGCAGCGCGAACGCGCCCGTCGTCGCCACGCTGACCACGCCACAGGGCCGCGCGCTGGGGGCGCCGGCCTTGCGCGACACCTCGCGTGCCCAGTTCGCCATTGCCAGCAGCGTGCCGGAGCCGGCGTCACGCGTGCGGCTGGCGGCGCAGACCTTCTTTCCGGAGGCCATGGCGCTCTGAGGCCCTTG
>CBIHPZ010000394.1:0-4592 GCA_966211865.1 uncultured Aquabacterium sp. | reverse complement strand
TCACACCTGCTGCACCGCCCCCACCGTCCCCGCCGCCGGCGGGGTGCCGGACAGCAGCCAGCGGATCAGGTCGCGCGTGCCCAGCTTGGCCGCCAGCGCCTTGGCCGGTTCGGTGAAGGTGATGCCGCCTTCGCCCAGCACGCGGCGGGCCAGCTTGCGCGCGGTTTCCAGCACCTCGGCGTCGGCCTGGTTCATCACCTGGGGCGCCTCGGCCAATCGGACGACGGCCACGATCAGCGCGGGCGTGGGCTTCTGCGGCATCTGGTGCGTGAAGCCGCGGTCGGCGTCGAGCACGAAGCGGTCACGGGTCTCGTCGATGAAGGCCACCAGGCCGTTGTCGGCCATGCCGACGGCGGCGCGCAGCATCAGGAAGTCGCCGGTCGACGCATACACGTGCGTGATGCGGTCGCCCAGCAGGCGCGCCAGCCGCGGGTTGCACTCGCGTGCGGGGCGCTCGCCCAGCGCTTCGAGGTGCAGCAGCAGGCTCTGCAGCGTCAGGTGGCGCTCGAACAGCTGCTGGTTGTCGGCATAGGCCGCGTCGTCGCCCGAGATCCACACGCCGGCGGCGGGCAGGTGGCGCACCTCGCCGGCCGGCAAGGGGTCGACCAGGGGGTGATAGTGCAGATAAGGCGCGTCCTCGTCGCGCACCGTGGGCGGCCGCTGGGCAGGCTTGGGCACGCGCGGCGGTGGACGCCGCGACGCATTGGAGAACGGGTTGAGGGTGCTGGCGAACATGGGATCTCCGTCAGTTGAAACTCGGTTGCGTGGCCGGACGCGCGTGCAGCGGCACGGGCGCCGGCGGTGGATGGGGAAGCTCGTCGGTCACGCCTGCGGGCGAGGCCCGCGCCTCGTGCAGCCCGCGCGCGCGCGCCACCGGGTGCGCGGTGCGGCGCGTGCCCTGCTGCGGCACCAGCCGGTAGATGAACGCGTCGGGCCTTTCGTCCACGCATTCCCAGCCGACGTGGCGCATGAAGCGATGGCAGCGCGTGTTGTCGCGCTCCACCTCGACCAGGATCTCGCGCCGCAGCGAGAACAGCCACTCGAGCGCCGGCTTCAGCAGCGCGCCCCAGTGGCCGTGGTGCTGCGGCAGCACGGCGATGTGGGCCTGGGTGCCGTCGAAGAGGATGCCGCCGATGTCCTCGCCGTCACGGCGGAAGCCGATGGACGGGCAGTGCTCGAAGAAGCGCACGAACACGTCCTGGGTCACCGTGTCGGTGACCGTGGCCGCGCCATTCAGGCGATAGCGCGCCACGTCGGCCTCGTAGAACACGGCCAGGTCGGCCTGCGGTGCGAGGGTCAGCATGGCCGCTACGCCAGGGCCGGCGTGCCGGCCCCCACGTCTTCCTCGGGGGCCATCTGCAGCAGTTCCCGCATGGCCTTGCGCACGTAGGCGTCGTCGCTTTCCAGGCAGCGCTGGGCGTGCGAATGCCAGGTGGGGTCACCGAGGATGTTCAGGCACAGCGCCCTCAGTTCCGGCGCGGTGTCCTCGCCGAGGCTGTTGAGGTACTGCAGGGCCTCGGTGATGAAACCGCGCTGGATCGCGATCAGGACCGGGAACACGAGGAATTCCTCGGTTTCCGGTGCCAGGCGGTTCAGCTCCTCCAGCAGCTGCTCCGCTTCGTCCAGCCGGGCGTCGCGCAGGGCCTCGATCATGTCCGAGGCCAGCGTGACGATGGCATTGCTTGCATCCATGGTGGGAACCTCCGGTCAGTGGGCGCGTGGTGCCGGCGGCCATCAGGCGCGGACCCGGTGCTCGAAAGCGGTCTGCACGGTGTGCTCCAGGGCCGCCGTGGCAGCCTTGTCGGCCACCTGGCCGGCGACCTGGGCACCCTTGTGGGCCAGGGCGTCCACCGCCAGGCCGATGGCGGCGCCGACGGCGGCCGTCTCCAGCATGTCGCGGACCACCTGCTGCACGGCCTTCGAGACCGCGTCGGCCAGCACCTCGCGCACCGCGCCGCGCAGGCCTTCGATGGCGCCGGCGCCGATGGCTCCGAGGGCACCCGGGGCCTTGGCGCCCGCGGCCCGGCCGGCAGCGTCGAAGGCCTTGTCAGCAGCGTTGCCCACGGCGTCGCCGACGGCGTTGCCGGCGCCGTTGGCAGCGGCGTTGGTGACGGCGTTGCCCACCGCCGCGCCGGCGCCCTGGCTGCCGGCGCCTTGGCCGGAGCCGCCCTCGATCAGGCCGGCTTCCTGGGCGATGTCCAGGCCGATGCCGATGCCCAGGCCGGCGTCGCCGATGGCCTTGAGGCTGCGCTGGATGGTGTCTTCCAGGGTCGACGAGATCTGCGCCTCGACGGCACCGCGCAGCAGCGCGGCCGGATCGACGCCGCCGTTCTGCAGCTGCTGCGCCGCTTGCACCAGCTGGCTCGCGTCATCCACCGCCGAGCCCATCTTGTCGTTGGCGCGCTGTGCGCTGTCCACGGTGTTGCTGGCCTTGTCCAGTGCATTGCCAAGGCGCGGGTTGCCACCGCCACGGCGCATGCCGTTGAGTTCCTGGACGGCGCCCAGGGTCTGCGACACGTCGCCCAGGCTCTGGTTCAGATCGCCATGGAGCTTGTCGGCGGCGGCCAGCAGCGTGGCGGCCGACGACAGCTTGGCGCCCAGTTCCGGATCGCCCAGCACGCTCTCGAGCAGCTTGTTCAGCTTCTCTTCCGCGCCCGAGGCGCCCGCGGCCCCACCCGCAGCGCCCAGTGCGCCCGCCAGCACGCCGTTCATGGCACCCTCCAGCGCGGCCGCCGCGGCGTCGCCGCCAGCACCTTGCGGGGCACCGGCCTGGCCGCCGGCCTGGCCCGAGGCGTTGCCCAGCGCGGCCAGCGCCATCAGTTCCTGCAGCGACATCTGCTCCAGGGCCTTGGCCACGGCCATCTGCACGGCAAAGTGCAGCACGCCTTCCATCGCGTTCTGCACGGCGATGTTCACGGCATCGCTGATGGCGGTGCGGGCATGGCCCGCGGCCTCGGCGCGTGCGTTGGCCATCGGGCTCGTGGCCGGGCCGTTCTCGACGCCGTCGTGGTGGCCGCGGCGGGTGCGCGACTGCACCGCCCCGTTGGCGCTGTCCTTGATGAAGTCGCCCAGCAGGTCGGTGCCGGTGGCCGCGGCGCCGGATTGGCCGCTCGGGTCCATCAGCTTCAGCAGCCGCATCATCAGGATGTCGGTCACGCCGTCGATGGCGACCTGCGCGGCGGCCTCGGCGGCGGCGCAGGCGGCCTCGCGGCTGGCTTCGCGCGCTTCGGTGCGCAGCTTGGCGGTGGTGCTGGTGGTGTCGGGGGTGGCCGGCACCTCGTCATTCGCGGCACGCGTGGTCGGGGTGCTGGTGGGCGCCGCGCCCGTGCTGCCGTTGCCGGTGTGGCCGGACGGCAGGTCGTCGCCACGGCGGCCGGCGCTGCCGAAGTCGGGCCCGTCGAGGTGGCGGCTGGCCGCCGAGCCGGCGGCGGCGGATGCGGCGGCGCCGATCGCGTCGGCGGCCAGGCCACCGATCATCGAGGTGCCGTTCGGGTCCAGCACCTGCGCGGCCTTCTGCGCCACCTTGTCGGCGGCCATGCCCACGGCGCTGTCCACCGCCATGCGGGCCAGGTTCTTGGCCACGCCGCCGGGACCGAAGTTGGACGCGGTGTCCAGGGCCCCCAGCGCGACGTCCTTGATGCCGTTCAGGGCCTGCTTGATGTTGCCGCTGGCAATGCCCTTGGCGATGTTGGTCAGGCCGTTCTTGATGTTCGACAGGCCGCCTTCGAAGTTGTCGATCGCCCGATCGACGATCGAAGTCGCGGCGTTCTGGACCTTCTTCATGATCTTGTCCAACGCCCCGTCGAGCAGGGTGTTGGCCGCCAGCGCGGCAGGGGTCAGGCTGATGACGCCGCGCGCCATGTCACCGGCCGCGGAGGCCAGGCCTTTCACACCGGCGGCGACGCCCTTGAGGTCCAGCGTGACGACCGATTTGGCGATCTGCCCGACGCTCTTGACGGCCTTTTCTATTCCGTCTCCGATGCTCTTAAACGCTTTCTTGATGGCACCCATCCTCGGCTCCTGTGCAGTTGGGGTTGACAAATGCAACCCCCGGCACGCCATGGAATGGATGAGCCACGCACACGGACACAGAGGATTGCTGATGAGTCCCCACTGTGTGGTTCAGGGCCCGGCGGGCGGGCCGCCGATGCGATGCGACGCGATGGAATGCGAAGCAAACGTTTTGCGTGTGCGCAATGGCACGGACGCGCCAAAGCCCTGGCCCAAAAGCGGCCACGGCGGCCGTGAGCGAAGGCGCCGTCAGGGCATCCGATGCAAAGCGCGGCCCCCATGCAAACGGGGCGCAGCCTGCGCTGCGCCCCGTCGCTGCGGAACCGGAATGCGTGGGGTTCAGGCCGCGATAACGCCGCCCTTGAGCGTCTGCGCCGGCGTCTCGGCGAAGCGGTTGCGGTAGATGCTGGACAGCGTGGCGCGGTTCTTCAGGCCCCAGCGCTGCGCCAGTTCGTCCAGCTTCTGGTCGCCGGCGTGGGCGCACAGCTCGTTGCGCACGCCTTCGGCGCGGCGGGTGCGGATGAGTTCGGCCGGCGTCATGCCCAGGTGGGTGCGGAAGGCCATCTGCAGCGCGCGCTCGG
>CBIHPZ010000393.1:0-4597 GCA_966211865.1 uncultured Aquabacterium sp. | reverse complement strand
CGCTGGTGCTGATGCCCACCGGCGGCGGCAAGAGCCTGTGCTACCAGGTGCCGGCCATCTCGCGCCACCGCAGCGGCAAGGGCGTGACGCTGGTGGTGAGCCCGCTGATCGCGCTGATGCACGACCAGGTGGGCGCGCTGGAAGAAGCCGGCGTGCATGCCGCCTTCCTCAATTCCACGCTGGAAGGCGACGAGGCGCGGCGCATCGAGCGCGAGCTGCTGTCCGGCCAATTGCAGCTGTTGTACGCGGCACCGGAACGCATCCTGACGCCGCGTTTCCTGGCGATGCTGGATTCGCTGCAGGAGCGAGGCCTCTTCAGCCTGCTGGCGATCGACGAGGCGCACTGCGTCAGCCAGTGGGGCCATGATTTCCGCGAGGAGTACCTGGGCCTGTCGCAGCTGCACGAGCGCTTTCCCAGCGTGCCGCGCATCGCGCTGACCGCCACGGCCGATGCCCACACCCGCGCCGACATCGTCGAGCGCCTGGCGCTGCACGACGCACAGCAGTTCGTCGCCAGCTTCGACCGGCCCAACATCCGCTACCTGATCGTCGAGAAGGACGAGCCGCGCAAGCAGCTGCTGCGCTTCCTGCGCGACGAGCACGAGGGCGACGCCGGCATCGTCTACTGCCAGAGCCGCAAGAAGGTGGAGGAGACCGCCACCTGGCTGCAGGCCGAAGGCCTCAACGCGCTGCCCTACCACGCGGGCCTGGAGTCGGACATTCGCAAGCGCCACCAGGACCGCTTCCTGCGCGAGGACGGGCTGGTGATGGTGGCCACCGTGGCCTTCGGCATGGGCATCGACAAGCCGGACGTGCGCTTCGTCGCCCACCTGGACCTGCCCAAGAACATTGAAGGTTATTACCAGGAAACCGGCCGCGCCGGCCGCGACGGCCAGGCCGCGGACGCCTGGATGGCCTACGGCCTGGTCGACGTGGTGAACCAGCGCCGCATGATCGACGACAGCCCCGCGGCCGAGGACTTCAAGCGTTTGCAGCGCGGCAAGCTGGACGCGCTGCTGGCGCTGGCTGAAGCCGTGGACTGCCGCCGCGTGCGGCTGCTGGCCTATTTCGGCGAACACTCCCAGCCCTGCGGCAACTGCGACAACTGCCTGCAGCCGCCCGCGGTGTGGGACGGCACCGAGGCCGCGCGCAAGGCCCTGTCCTGCATCTACCGCTTCCGCCAGCACGGCGGCATCAGCTTCGGCGCCGGGCACCTGATCGACGTGCTGCGCGGCAAGTCCACCGAGAAGGTGGCGCAGCACCGGCACGACCAGCTGTCCACCTTCGGCATCGGCGCCGACCTGGCGGAGACGCAGTGGCGCGGCGTGCTGCGCCAGCTGATCGCGCTGGGCCACGTTCGGGCCGAGGGCGAATACAACACGCTGGAACTCACCGACAGCGCCCGCGCCGTGCTGCGCGGCGAGGAAAAGATCCTGCTGCGCGTGGCGGTGGAAGCGCCCAAGCGCGGCCGCTCGTCACGTTCCGGCAGTTCCCGCGGTGGCGCCGAGAAGCCACCGCCACTGCCTTTGGACGATAGCGGCCTTCAGCGCTTCGCCGCGCTGAAGGCCTGGCGCGCCGAGGTGGCCAAGGAGCACAACCTGCCGGCCTACGTCGTCTTCCACGACGCCACCCTGGCCGAGATGGCGCGCGAGCGGCCCGCATCGCTGGACGCGCTGGCCGGCATCAGCGGCGTGGGCGCGAAGAAGCTGGACGCCTACGGGCGCGAGATCCTGCGCGTGCTCGAGGGTTGCGAGTAACCCGGTAAAGACGCGTCACGGCAGCACCAGCCGCTCGCGCACGAAGTCGAAGAACACCTTGATGCGGCGCAGGTGGCGCACGTCGGGGTGCGTGAGCAGCCACAGCTCGGTGTCCAGCGCCGGTTCGTCGCCGCTCAGCGCCACCACGTCCGGCTGGCCCTGCAGCAGGAAGCGCGGCGCCACGCCGATGGCGGCGCCGCACATCACCGCCTGCGCCACGGCCAGGATGCTGTTGCAGCGCAGCGCCGGCTGCACCTGCGGGTAGACGCGGCGGCGCCAGCGCACGGACAGGTGGTCGGCCAGCGATTCGTCGGCGTCGGGCGAGACCCAGTGCATCGCCGCCGGGTCAGCCTGCCCGGGCGGCGGCGGCAGCAGGCGCCGGTGCGCGTACAGCGCCGAGCGGATCACGCCCAGCCGCGCGCCCACCAGGTGCTCGGGCGGCTTGGTGGTGGCGCGGATGGCGACGTCGGCATCGCGCCGGCTGAGTGACGCCAGCGCGTTGCTGGCGTGCAGTTCCAGCGTCAGTTGCGGGAACCGCGCGCGGAACTCGGCCACCAGCGGCAGCAGCAGGCCCACCAGCAGCGTGTCCGTCGTCGTCACCCGCAGGCTGCCGGCCAGGCGGCGTTCGCCCTGCGGCAGCAGCGCGGCGGCGCGGTCCAGTTCGTCGTCGATGGCTTCGGCGCTCTTGGCCAGCGCCAGTGCCAGTTCGCCGGGCAAGAGGCCCTGGCGGTGGCGCTCGAACAGGGTCAGGCCCAGGCGCTGCTCCAGGCGCTTGAGCGCCCGGAACACGGTGGAGGTGTCCTGGCCCAGGGCATGCGCGCCTTCAGCGAGGGTGCCGCCGCGCACCAGGGCCTGCACCAGCGCCAGGTCGCGCGGGTCGAGCGAGGGGGAGGATTCCGGCATAGGCGTCGGCGCAATCGTGGAGTTCAGCGATGCCGATTTTCATCGGCGTCGGCGCCCAGCACCATCGGGTCCTCGATTCACCCCCCGATGGAGCTCACACGATGAAGGCGTCTTTGCCCAATGCACCCCACGCCGCCGCGGCCCTGCTGCGGCTGGCCCTGGCCACGATGTGGCTGTCCCACGCCTGGCTCAAGTTCGGCGTCTTCACGATGGCCGGCTTCAGCGGCTTCCTGGCCCAGCAAGGCCTGCCCACCGCGCTGGCCTGGCCGGTGGTGCTGGCCGAGGCGGGTGGCGGCCTGCTGATCCTGCTCGGTCTCGGCGGGCGCTGGGTCTCGCTGGCGCTGCTGCCCATCCTGGCCGGCGCCACGCTGGTGCATGCCGGCAACGGCTGGGTCTTCACCGCGCCGAACGGCGGCTGGGAGTACCCGGTGTTCCTGATGGCGATGTCGCTGGTGCACGCGCTGCTGGGCGATGGCCGCTTCACGCTGCGCGCCGGTGCCGCGGCGCCGGTGATGGCGGCCACCACTGTGCGGGGTGTGGCATGAGCGCGGCAGCTCCTATCACTGTTGATGAGCGGCCCGTGCTGGTCAGCCACCGCCTCTGCCCCTACGTGCAGCGCGCCGCCATCGTGCTGGCCGAGAAAGGCGTCGATTTCCAGCGCGTCGACATCGACCTGGCCGACAAGCCGGCCTGGTTCCTGGCCCTGTCGCCGCTGGGCAAGACGCCGATGCTGCTGGTGCGCGACGGCCTGGCCGTGGCGCCGCTCTTCGAATCGGCCGTGATCTGCGACTACCTGGACGAGACCCGCGCGCCGGCGCTGCACCCCGCGGCCCCGCTGGCGCGTGCACGGCACCGCGCCTGGGTGGAGGTGGCCTCGGCGACGCTGAACCAGATCTGGCAGCTCTACACCGCGCGCGACGAAGCGGCGTTCGACAGCGCGCGCGACGGCCTGCGCCGCCGCTTCGAACAGCTGGAGGCGGTGCTGCCCACCACCGGCCCGTGGTTCGCCGGTGCCGCCTTCAGCGTGGTGGACGCGGCCTTCGCGCCGGTGTTCCGCTACTTCGAGGTGATCGCGGCCGGCGGCCTGTTCGACGCCCTGCCGCGGCTGGCCGCCTGGCGCGCGGCGCTGGCGGCGCGGCCTTCGGTGCGCGGCGCGGTGGGGGCGGACTACGCGCCGCGCCTGCGCGACTTCATCGTGCGCCAGCGCGGCTGGCTGGGTGCGCGCTTCGAGGCGCAGGCCGTGGCCTGAAGCCACGAAGGCCGCGGGCGCGCGCGATCGGCCCTGAGGCGCGGCCCGACGCCTCTCAGCGCAGCACCGTGACGCTGACCGAGGGGCTGTCGTCGTACTGGCCCACGTCGTCCACCGCGCGGGCGAAGTAGCGCACGCTGGTGGCGCTGGTGACGGGCTGCAGGGTCTCGAGCTGGAACGGCGCCGAAGCATCGCTGCCCAGCGCCACGGCGTTGCCGTTGGGCTCGAGGCGGAAGAACTCGACGCGCACGACGCGGTGGTCGTCGCTGGCGGCGGCCACCAGGGTCACGGCCTGGCCCGGTGCGGCGGCGCCGGGGCTGGCCGCCAGGCTCACCTGCGGCGGGCGGTCGTCGCCGCCGCTGTAGTCGTAGCCGATGTAGACGCCACCGCCGCAGCCGGCCAACCCCAGGCCGGCGGCCAGGGCCATGACGGCCAGGCCGGCAGCCAGGCCCTGCGCACGGGGGAAGCGTTTGGCAGCCATCGCGGCATCGTACGCGCCTTGCGCGTCGCGAACCGCCTGAACCGACGGGATCCCTTGACCCCGTTCGGGCGCGCCGGCCGTGTCAGCCTCCATGGACGACCCGATCTGGCGCCGCTGGGCCGCCGCCTGGCTGCGCCCCCGCGTGGCAGACTGCCCGCCGATGCGCGACACCCCGCCGCCCGAGCTGCCCACCGGCGCCCTGCCGGC
>CBIHPZ010000392.1:0-4598 GCA_966211865.1 uncultured Aquabacterium sp. | reverse complement strand
CGCGGGACCCACCATGCAAGTTGTCTGCCTCGACCTCGAAGGCGTGCTGATCCCCGAAATCTGGATCGAATTCTCCAAGCGCACCGGCATCGCCGAATTCATGCGCACCACGCGCGAGGAGCCGGACTACGACAAGCTGATGCGCTTTCGCATCGGCCTGCTCGAGCAGCACGGCCTGAAGCTGAAAGACATCCAGGACGTGATCGGCGGCATGGCACCGCTGGAGGGCGCCAAGGAATTCCTGGACGAGCTGCGCAGCCGCTTCCAGGTCATCATCCTCTCGGACACCTTCTACGAATTCGCGGATCCGCTGATGCGCCAGCTCGGCCGCCCCACGCTCTTCTGCCACAAGCTGGTGATTGACGAAGCCGGCTTCGTGCGCGACTACAAGCTGCGCCAGGCCGACCAGAAGCGCCACGCGGTGAATGCGCTGAAGTCGCTGAACTTCCAGGTGATTGCCGCCGGCGATTCGTACAACGACACCGGCATGCTGGGCGCCGCCGACGCGGGCTTCTTCATCCATCCGCCCGAATCCATCGTGAAGCAATTCCCGCAATTCCCGGTGAACCACAACTACGTGGAATTGAAGGCCTCGATCGACGCTGCTTCGGCGCGCCTTCTGGGTCAGGCGGCACGGGGCTGATTTCCCCGGCGGGCCCCTTTCCACAGGGGCGCCGCCTAAAATCGCGGGCCAATCCCGATGGCCCCCAAGCGGCGCCCGATGGCTGCCGCTGCCCCCAGGGGGTCGAGTCAACTCGGGAACGGCCCTTCGTTGACTCAGGAGAGGCGCCATGCCTGCCGTCCCGCGCCCATCACCCGCCCCATCCCTGGAACTGCTCGCGCCAGCGCGTGATGCCGACATCGGCATGGCCGCCATCGACCACGGGGCGGATGCCGTCTACATCGGCGGCCCCGATTTCGGCGCCCGCGCCAATGCCGGCAACACCGTGGCCGACATCGAGCGCCTCACCCGCCACGCGCACCGCTACCACGCGAAGATCTTCGTCACGCTCAACACCATCCTGCGCGACGACGAACTGGAACCCGCGCGCCGCCTGGTGTGGCAGCTGCACGAAGCCGGCGCCGACGCACTGATCGTGCAGGACATGGGCCTGCTGGAACTCGACCTGCCGCCGATCCAGCTGCACGCCAGCACGCAGACCGACATCCGCACGCCCGAGAAAGCCCGCTTCCTGCAGGACGTGGGCTTCTCGCAGATGGTGCTGGCGCGTGAACTCACGCTGAAGCAGATCCAGGCCATCCGCGCCGAGGTGCAGCACGCGGCATTGGAGTTCTTCGTTCACGGCGCGCTCTGCGTGGCCTATTCCGGCCAGTGCTTCATCAGCCATGCGCACACCGGCCGCAGCGCCAACCGCGGCAATTGCTCGCAGGAATGCCGGCTGCCGTACACGGTGACCGATGCGCAGGGCCGCATCGTCGCGCACGACAAGCACGTGCTGTCCCTGAAGGACAACAACCAGAGCGCCAACCTGCGCGCGCTGGTCGACGCCGGCATCACCAGCTTCAAGATCGAGGGCCGCTACAAGGACCTGGGCTACGTCAAGAACGTCACCGCGCACTACCGGCAATTGCTGGACGCGCTGATGGAAGAGGACGCGGGCCTGAAGCGATCTTCGTCGGGCCGCACCACCGTCTTCTTCACGCCCGACCCCGAGCGCAACTTCAACCGCCAGGCCACCGACTACTTCGTCAACGGCCGCAAGGAAGACATCGGCGCCTTCGACACGCCCAAGCACGCCGGCCTGGCGCTGGGCGAGGTGACGCGCCTGGGCGCCGATCACTTCGACGTGCTGCTGGCCGAAGGCGCGGGCGCGCTCAACAACGGCGACGGCCTGACCTGGTGGGACCTGCAGCAGGAGCTGTGCGGCGTGCAGGTGAACGTGGCCCGCCCGCTCGACGAGTCCGGCCGCCAATGGCGCGTCTTCCCCAACGAGCCGATGGCGCAGCTGAAGGACCTGCGCAAGCACACGGCCCTCTACCGCAACCGCGACATCGCCTGGGACCGCCAGCTCGACCGCAAGTCGTCCGAGCGCCGCATCGCGGTGGACTTGCGCTTCAGCGAGACCGCCGCCGGCTTCGCATTGCAGCTCACCGACGAGGACGGCCACCAGGCCACCGCGACCATCGAGCAGGCGCACCAGCCCGCCCAGCAGCCCGAGCGCGCCGAGGCCACGCTGCGCGAGCACCTGGGCAAGCTGGGCGCCACGATCTTCGAGGCCCGCAGCATCACGCTGGACAACACGCAAGCCTGGTTCCTGCCCGCCGGCGCCGTCAATGCGCTGCGGCGTGACGCGGTGGCCGCGCTGGAAGCCGCGCGCGAAGCCGCGCGGGAACGCCTGCCGCGCGCCGCACCCGTCGAGCCGCCGGTGCCCTACCCCGACGACACGCTGAGCTACCTCGCCAACGTCTACAACCACAAGGCCCGCGACTTCTACGCCCGCCACGGCGTCAAGGTGATCGGCGCGGCGTACGAGAGCCACGAGGAGCTGGGCGAGGCCAGCCTGATGATCACCAAGCACTGCGTGCGCTTCTCGCTGAGCCTGTGCCCCAAGCAGGCCAAGGGCGTGACCGGCGTGCAAGGCACGGTGCGCGCCGAGCCGCTGACCATCCAGCACGGCGACGAGACGCTGACCCTGCGCTTCGACTGCAAGCCCTGCGAGATGCACGTGGTCGGCCGCATCAAGCGCAACGTGCTGCAGCAGGCGGCCGCGGTGCCGATGCAGTTCTACCGCACGCGGCCGGAGCATCCGGCCCGGCGCGCCAAGGCCACGGACACCAGCGGCGCGCGGTGAGCGCCTGAAGCGGGCCACGAGGCGCCTGTCGGTGAGCCATCAGGCCGAGCGCCCAACCCCGATCGCGGAGGCCGAACGCGAGCTGCTGCGCCTGAGCCTGCGCGGCGCCGCCGGCAGCGTGGTGCCCCAGCTGGCCGCGGTGCTGTACCTGACCTGGCTGGCCTGGCAGCGCGGGCCGCGCTGGGCCGCCGTGGTGATCGGCCTCGCCGGACCGGCCATCGGCATCGGCCGCTGGTGGCTGGCGCGCCGCTACGCCGGCGCGCGGCTCGAGGCCCCGGAAGGCCCGGCGCGGGCCACGCGCGGGCTGGAAGCCAGCGCCCTCGCCTCCGCCGCCACCTGGGTGCTGGGCCTGCTGGTGGTGTACCCGCGCCTGCAGGGCCTGGAAGCCACGCTGGTGCTGATGATCGTCTGCGGCTCGATCTCGCTGGCGGCGCTCTTCCTGTCGCTCGCCGGCCGGTCCTTCATGCTGCTGGTGGTGCCGCAGGTGGTGGCGGTGGTGGTCGTGTCGGCGTTCGTCGAATCGGTTCGCTCGGTCCCGATGGCCGTGCTGATAACGCTTTATGGACTGGCACTCTTCAACGCCGCCCGCCAGTACCGCCAGGTGGCCATCCGCTCCATCCGCCAGAGCCAGGAACTGCAGGCCGCCAACGCCAGGCTCCAACGCGCGAAAGACGCGGCCGAATCGGCCAACCGCGCCAAGAGCGAGTTCCTGGCCACCATGAGCCACGAGATCCGCACGCCGATGAACGGCGTGCTCGGCGCGCTGGAGCTGCTGCGCCGCTCGCCGCTGGACACGCGGCAGCGGCGGCTCGCGCGCGTGGCCGCCTCGTCCGGCGCGGTGCTGATGGCGCTGCTGAACGACCTGCTGGACCAGTCCACCATCGAGTCCGGCAAGTTCGCGCTGCGGCCGGCACCGGTATCGCTGCACGCGCTGGCGGTGGCGGTGGTGGCGCTGTTCCGCCCCAATGCCGAGAAGCGCGGCCTGCAGCTGGAACTGCAGCTGGACCCCGAGGTGCCCGACCGCGTCGTCGCCGACGGCCAGCGGCTGAAGCAGGTGCTGTCGAACCTGATCGGCAACGCCATCAAGTTCACCGAGCGTGGCCGCGTCGAACTGCGGGTCACGCTGCGCCCGCGCGGCATCGGCTTCGAGGTGCGCGACAGCGGCATCGGCATTCCACCCGACCGGCTCGACCGCCTGTTCGATCCCTTCTACCAGGTCGACAGCTCGCGCGTGCGCGGCCATGCCGGCACCGGCCTGGGCCTGACCATCAGCCAGCGCATCGTGCAGGAAATGGGTGGCCGCATCCGCGTGCACAGCACCCCGGGCGAAGGGTCCACCTTCCGCTTCACGCTGGCACTGCCGGACGCCCCGCCGCCCGAGCCCGACACGCTGCCGCCCGAACTGCCGATGGACTCCGCGCACGGCCTGCTGCACGAGCATGAAGCACCGCTGCAGGCCACCGTGCTGCTGGCCGAGGACAACCCGGTGAACCGCCTGATCGCGCAGGAGATGCTGCAGACCATGGGCCTGACCGTGCTGCATGCGGACAACGGCGCCGAGGCCCTGGCGGTGCTGGAGCGCAGCCCCGTCGACCTGGTGCTGATGGACTGCCAGATGCCGGTGCTCGACGGCTACGCCGCGACGCGGCGCATCCGCGAGCGCGAGGAACGGCTGGGCCTGCCGCGCGTGCCCATCCTGGCGCTCACGGCCGACGCCTTCGCCGAGGACGCGCAGCGCGCCGCGGCCGCGGGCATGGACGGCCACCTCACCAAGCCCTACACGCA
>CBIHPZ010000391.1:0-4607 GCA_966211865.1 uncultured Aquabacterium sp. | reverse complement strand
GGAGACCGCATGGCCCGCAAGAAGCCCATCACCGTCGACGACCTGTGGAAGATGGAAAGGCTGGGCAACCCCAGCCTGTCGCCCGACGGCGCACACGCCGTGGTGGCCGTGAGCCGCTACTCGATGGAGCAGAACAAGGGCAGCAGCGCGCTGTGGCTCTTGTCCACGCTGGGTGGCGCGCCGCGGCAGCTCACCGCCTGCGGCGACAAGGACGGCCAGCCGCGCTACTCGCCGCACGGCGACCGCATCGGCTTCACCGCCAAGCGCGAGCAGGAAGGCCGCAAGGACGAGGAACAGCAGTTCTACGTCATCGCGCCCGACGGCGGCGAAGCCCGCCGCTGCGGCGAGGTGGCCACCGGCGTCGAGGCCTTCAAGTGGTGCCCGGACGGCGAGCGCATCGTCTTCGTCAGCTGGGTCTGGCCCGAACTGAAAGGGCAGAAGGCGCAGGCCCAGGCGCTGAAGGACTTCAAGGAGCGCAAGGAGACGGCCTACGTCACCGACCAGTCGTACTACCGCTACTGGGACCACTTCGTGCCGATGGGCCGCAGCGCCCACCTGCACCTGATGGAGCTGGGCACGGGCAAGGTGCGCGACCTGTTCGAGGGCACGCCGTACGAGCTGGTGCGCGGCGAGCCGGACGCCAACAACTTCGACGTCTCGCCCGACGGCCGCCGCGTCGTCTTCGCCTACGACCCCGCGCTGGAGAAACGCACCGACGGCCGCTTCGCATTGGCCGAAGTCGACCTGCGTTCGGGCCGCATCGCGACCATCGTGCAGGACGCGGACTGGGACTTCTCCGCGCCGCGCTACAGCCCGGACGGCACGCGCATCGCGTTCCTCGCCAGCCACCAGGGGCGCAAGCACACCGCGCCGTCGCAGCTGGCCATCTGGTCGCGCGGCGACGGCCACGAGGTGATCAGCGCCGAGTGGGACCACGAGGTGCACGCACCGCTGCAGTGGGAGGAAGACGGCCTGGAGCTGCTGTTCTGCACCGAGCAGAAGGCCCGCCGCCACCTCTGGCGCTTCGACATCGCCGACCGCCGCGCCGAGATCGTGGTGGAAGGCGGCTGGGTCACCGGCTTCGACAAGGCCGCCGGCACGCTGGTGAGCGTGGCCGACGCGGCGGACCACCCGTCCCGCATGCACGCGCTGCTGCCGGGCGAGGCCCCGCGCCGCATCGAGCGCTTCAACGACGCCCTGATGGCGACGCTGGACGTCGGCACGCACGAGGAAACCTGGGTCGAAGGCGCCCTGGGCGACAAGGTGCAGGTGTGGCTCTTCTACCCGCCCGGGTTCGACGCCAAGAAGAAGTACCCGCTGCTGCACGTGATCCACGGCGGGCCGCACACCGCCGTGGGTGATAACTGGCATTACCGCTGGAACAACCCGACTTTCGCGGCGCAGGGCTACGTGGTGGCGGCGGTGAACTACCACGGCTCGTCCAGCTTCGGCTACGCGTTCACGGACAGCATCACCCACCGCTGGGGCGAGCTGGAGCTGAAGGACATCGAGGCCGCGACCGACATGCTGCTGAAGAAGCGCTTCATCGACAAGAAGCGCGTCTTCGCCACCGGCGGGAGCTACGGCGGCTACATGGTGGCGTGGATGAACGCGCACGCTCAACCCGGGCGTTATGCCGCCTACATCTGCCACGCCGGCTGCTTCGACTGGACCGCCATGTTCGCGGACGACGCCTGGTCCTGGCATGCGAAGGAACTGGGCGCCTGGTACTGGGACGACATGGCGCGCATCAACGCGCAAAGCCCGCATGCCCACGCCGGCAAGATGAAGACGCCCACGCTGGTCATCCACGGCGCGCTGGACTACCGCGTGCCCGACCAGCAGGGCCTGGCCTACTACAACACGCTGAAGGCGCGCGGCGTCGATGCGCGGCTGGTGTGGTTCCCCGACGAGAACCACTGGATCCTGAAGCCCCGCAACAGCCGGCTGTGGTACCGGGAGTTCTTCGACTGGCTGCAAAGGCACGATCCGGCACGGCAGTCGGACTGAGCCGGCGCAGAGAGCCCGCGGACCTTGCCGGCATGGAGCCGGTGCACCGGCGCGGTGGACCGACCCAGCGGGACTGGCCTGCGGACTGACGCGCCGGGCGGCCTTGGCGCCAAATCTTGCCGCACGGCGCGCGGGCGGGTCCTGCAACATCGGCGGTTCCGCCGCTGCCGACGAAGACCGCGCATGATCCACCTGCTCTACACCGCCGACCACGCCAACCGCGCCACCGCGCTGGCGGCCGCCAACCCCGGCGCCCGTCACGGCCTGATCGACACGACGAAGCCCGCCGCCATCCAGGGCCTGGACACGCTCAGCTTCTGGGGCCATGGCGACCAGTGGAAGCTGTGCAACAAGACGCCCGACGAACTGGTGCGCCTGATCGGCCAGTGGAAGGCGCTGAATGCGACGCTGAAGACGGTGGAGCTGATCACCTGCAATGCGCGCCACTGCGTGGGCGGCGATGCCTACGCCAACCGCGTGAAGAACGGCCTGCACGGCTTCCTGTCCTCGACGCGCGACATCACGGTGAAGGCGCTGCCGACCACGGTGAGCGGCAAGCTCAACGCCTTCTCGATCCTGCTGGCGGAGACCAACACCAAGAGCTGGGTCTACGTCACCGCGCCCGGTGCCGACGACAAGCTGCTGATGCAGGCCCAGAGCCTGATCCAGTACGAGCGCACGCAGGACGGCCGGCTGGTCAGCTTCCGCGGCGACATCGCCCAGCGCGCCGACAAGACCGTGCGCGACAACCCGCAGCGCCAGTGGACGATGAACTACGGCTACTTCAACACGCTGCGCAGTTGCCTGGGCAAGGTCTGACGGCCGCACCCGGTGGCGGGCGGTGCCGAACCGCCACCCTGCCCGGACTTGCGGCGGGCCCGCGGCCAGGCGCTCAGTGCGACGCCAGCCGCGCCACCACCGTGCGGTTGCGCCCCGTGTTCTTTGCCTGATAGAGCGCATGGTCCGCGCGCTCCAGCAGCTGCGCTGGTGACTCGTCGGCGTCGTTGCACAGCGCCGCGCCGATCGAGACCGTGAGCCGGATGGGCTGGTCGCGCCAGGTGGTCTCGGCGTCACCCAGCATCTGGCGCAGGCGATCGGCGGCGCGGCGCACCGTCGTCTGTTCGGCGCGCGGCAGCAGCACGCCGAATTCCTCGCCGCCCAGGCGGCCGATCACGTCCACCTCGCGCGCCGAAGCGGTGAGCACCTGCGCCACCGTCAGCAGCACGGCGTCGCCCGCGGCGTGGCCCATGGTGTCGTTGATCTTCTTGAAGTGGTCGATGTCGATCATCAGCACGCCGAAAGGCTCGCCGAAGCGGCCCAGCCAGCGGTGCTGGGCGTCCAGCTGGCGGTTCCACTCAGCCCGGTTGTAGAGGCCGGTCAAGGCATCGCGCTGCGACAGGTGGCGCAGCTTGCGCACCAGGCGCAGCAGCACCATCACCGCCAGGTTGCCGTGCAGCAGCAGCACCAGCATCAGGATCAGCAGCGCCGAGGCGACGTTGAGCGGCGTGTCCGCCGGCAGCGGCTGCTGCACCGATCCAGCCTCGGGCGGCAACAGCGCCGCGCCCGCCCGCAGCACGAACAGCGCCACCCCGGCCACCTGCGGCGAGACCAGCAGGAAGGCATTGCGTTCGCCGAACTCGGCGCGCAGGCCCGGGTAGGTCTGCATGCTGCTGCGCATCAGCACCCAGGCCAGCGCCAGGCAGGTGGTGATCGCCTGGCCGCTGACATCCCACGGCGGCGGCAACAGCCAGCAGGCGCCCTGCACCGCGGCAAAGACGGCCACGGTGACGATGCATTCGGTGTCCTGCATCGGCCGCCGCAGGAAACGCAGCACGCCACGCCGGATCGCCAGAAGTGCCGCCACGGCCAGCACGTGTCCCAGCGTCACCGCCACCCAGTCCGGCGCCGAGCCGCGCGTCAGCATCAGGGCCAGCGCCGCCATGCCGATCAGGGCCGACGCGCTCCACAGCCGAGCCGCCCGGCGCGACAGGTCCAGCCCGCGCGGCGCCCGCGCCCACCCGGCCGCCACCACCCCGAGCAGCAGCAGCAGGGTGAGCATGGTGAGGGCGACGTTTCCCAGCATCGCCCCCTCATCGACCCACCTGGCTCACAACTTGAGACGAGTGGACGCTCACAGCGCATCAAACATGCCAGCCCGCTTCGCCCTGCGTGAACTGCAGCACGACCCTGCGGCTATGCTCATCACCCTCGCCGCACCGCCGCGCGTCCCCGCCAGTCACCGCCATGCTGATCAACTTCTTCTACACGCTGCGCGCGGCCAAGCTGCCCGTCTCGGTCAAGGAGTACCTGACCTTGCTGGAAGCGATCAAGGCCGAGGTGATCGGGCCCTCGGTGGACGAGTTCTATTACCTGGCCCGCACGGCCCTGGTGAAGGATGAAGCCAACTTCGACAAGTTCGACCGCGCCTTCGGTGCCTATTTCAAGGGCGTGGAGTTGATCGCCGACTTCACGAAGGAAGTGCCGCTGGAGTGGCTGCGCAAGAACCTGGAGCTGCAGCTGAGCCCGGAGGAGATCGCCAAGATCGAGAAGATGGGCTGGGACGAGCTGATGGAGACGCTGAAGAAGCGCTTCGAGGA
>CBIHPZ010000390.1:0-4607 GCA_966211865.1 uncultured Aquabacterium sp. | reverse complement strand
CTGGCGGTGGCGCGCGAAGTGCAGCGCCGCGGCTGGACGGTGAGCTGGCTCGGCACCCGCACCGGCATGGAAAACCGCCTGGTGCCGCCCACGCAGATCCCGCTGGACACCATCGCCTTCTCGGGTCTGCGCGGCAAGGGCCTGCTGCACACGATGACCGGCGGCCTGCGTCTGCTCAAGGCCTTCTGGGACTGCTTCGGCCTGCTGCGCCGCCGCGGTGCCGATGCGGTGCTGGGCATGGGCGGCTATGTCTGCTTCCCGGGCGGGCTGATGGCCTCGCTGCTCAGCAAGCCGCTGATGCTGGTGAACGCCGATGCGGCGCTGCTGCTGTCGAACAAGTCGCTGCTGCCGGTGGCCGACCGCGTGGCCTTCGGATTCGACGGGCCCGCTTCCAGGGTCAAGAACGGCCTGGTCACCGGCAACCCGGTGCGGGCCGAGATCGAGACCATGGCCGCGCCGGCTCAGCGTTATGCCGGCCGCACAGGCCCGCTGAAGCTGCTGGTCGTGGGCGGCAGCCTGGGCGCCAAGGTGTTGAACGAAACGCTGCCCGCCGCGCTGGCGCTGATGCCGGCCGACGCGCGGCCCCTGGTCACCCACCAGACCGGCATCGCGAACCACGAGAGCGTTGTGGCTGCTTACAAGGCCGCCGGCGTCTCCGCCGAGGTCGTGCCCTTCATCGACGACATGGCCGCTCGTCTCGCGGCCTGCGACCTGATCGTCTGCCGCGCCGGCGCGGTCACGGTCAGCGAGCTGTGCGCCGCCGGCGTGCCCAGCATCCTGGTGCCGCTGATCGTCAGCACCACCTCGCACCAGCGTGACAACGCCGAGCACATGGCGGCGCACGGGGCGGCGATTCACCAGCCGCAGGCGCAGATGACGCCGCAGGCATTAGCCGATCGGCTGCAAACGCTGGACCGCGCGCAATTGCTGCGCATGGCCGAATCGGCGCGGGCATTGGCGAAGCCGCAGGCGGCGGCGCGTGTCGCAGACGAGTTGGACAAGCTCGTGAAGAAGGGCGGCCGGGCATGAAGCACGTGATTGGCCATCGTCACTGTGTCGTGATCTCGCTTGAGCCACCGAAGCGTGTTCCGCTTGCCGGAGCCGGCGCATGAAACACGCGATTCGTCATATTCACTTTGTCGGCATCGGCGGCGCCGGCATGAGCGGCATCGCCGAGATTCTTCACAACCTGGGCTACACGGTCTCGGGCAGTGATCTGAGCGACAGCGCCACTTCCCGCCGTCTCGCCCAATTGGGCCTGCGCGTCGCCATCGGCCACGACGCCGCGAACATCGAAGGCGCCAATGCGGTCGTCACCAGCACCGCCGTGAAGAGCGACAACCCCGAGGTGATCGCCGCCCGCGCCAAGCGCATTCCGGTGGTGCCGCGCGCGGTGATGCTGGCCGAATTGATGCGCCTGAAGCAGGGCATCGCCATTGCCGGAACGCACGGCAAGACGACCACCACCTCGCTGGTCACCAGCGTGCTGGCCGAGGCCGGCGTCGATCCCACCTTCGTGATCGGCGGCAAGCTCAATGCCGCGGGCGCCAATTCGCGCCTGGGCTCGGGCGACTACATCGTGGTCGAGGCCGACGAGAGCGACGCGTCCTTCCTGAACCTCAGTCCCGTGCTCAGCGTCGTCACCAACATCGACGCCGACCACATGGACACCTATGGCCACGACTTCGCGAAGCTGAAGGCGGCCTTCGTCGATTTCCTGCACCGCATGCCGTTCTACGGCTCGGCCATCGTCTGCACCGACGACCCTGGCGTGCGTTCCATCGTGCCCATGGTCTCCCGCCCGGTCATCGGCTATGGCTTCAGCGAAGACGCGCAGGTGCGCGCGGTGAACGTGCAGGCGCTGGAAGGCGGGCAGATGCGCTTCACCTGCCAGCGCCGCGACGGCGACGTGACGCTGCCGGACCTGGACGTGGTGCTGAACCTGCCTGGCCGCCACAACGTGCTGAATGCGCTGGCGACGATCGCTGTCGCCACCGAACTGCAATTGCCGGATGCGCCGGTGGTGAAGGCGCTGGCCGAATTCAATGGCGTCGGCCGCCGTTTCCAGCGCTATGGCGATTGGCCCGCGGCCGATGGCCAAGGCAACTTCACGCTGATCGACGATTACGGCCACCACCCGGTCGAAATGGCCGCGGTGATCGCGGCGGCGCGCGGTGCCTTTCCGGGCCGGCGCCTGGTGCTGGCCTTCCAGCCGCACCGCTACACCCGCACGCGCGATTGCTTCGAGGATTTCGTGAAGGTCATGGGCACGGCCGACGCGGTGCTGCTGACCGAGGTCTATGCCGCCGGTGAGGCGCCGATCGTCGCCGCGGACGGGCGGGCCTTGGCGCGCGCGATGCGCGTGGCGGGGCAGGTCGATCCGGTGTTCGTCGACGACGTGGCGCAATTGCCCGAGACGATTGCCGCGCAGGCGAAAGCCGGCGACGTGGTGATCGCGATGGGCGCCGGATCGATCGGCGGCGTGCCCGCCAAGGTCGTGGAATTGATGCAGCAAAGGAGGCCGGCATGACTTCGGCCATCGACGTGAAGGCACTGGGCAAGTGCGCGGTGCTGATGGGCGGCGACAGCGCGGAGCGCGAGGTGTCGCTGATGTCCGGCTCGGGCGTGCTGCACGCGCTGAAGTCGCAGGGTGTCGATGCGTATGCCTTCGACCCCTCGACGCGTGACCTGGTCGATTTGAAGCGCGAAGGCTTTGCGCGCGTCTTCATCGCACTGCACGGCCGCCATGGCGAAGACGGCAGTGTGCAGGGCGCCTTGGAATTGCTGCGCGTGCCCTACACCGGCTCCGGCGTGATGGCCTCGGCCATCTGCATGGACAAGACCATGACCAAGCGCGTCTTCGTGGCCGAAGGCCTGCCGACCCCGCGCTGGGCCTGGCTGGGCGCCAATGAGCAGACGCGCGAACGCGTGCGCACCGTGCCCGACGATTTGGGGCTGCCCCTGATCGTGAAGCCGCCGCGGGAGGGCTCGTCCATTGGCATCACCAAGGTCGCCGGCTATTCGGACATGGCCGAGGCGGTGAAGCTGGCCGCGCAATACGACCCCGACGTGCTGTGCGAGGAATTCATCGAAGGCGAGGAAGTAACGTGTCCGGTGCTCGGCCAGGGCGCCGATGCGCATGCATTGCCGGTGATTCGAATCGTCGCGCCCGAGGGCAAATACGACTATCAGAACAAGTACTTCACGGACGACACTCGCTATCTGTGTCCGAGCGGCCTTCCGGAGAGTGAAGAGCGTGAGATACAGCGCATCGTCGTCGCGGCCTACCAGGCCCTCGGCTGCCGTGGTTGGGGGCGGGCTGATTTGATGATCCGCGCCAGCGACCGCAAGCCCTTCCTGCTGGAGATGAACACCTCTCCGGGCATGACCGGCCACTCGCTGGTGCCGATGTCGGCCAAGGCCGCCGGCATCAGCTACGAGCAGCTGTGCGTTCAATTGCTGGCCAGCGCCACGCTGGATTCGCAGGCCGGAAAGGCCAACGCATAAGCCATGGCCCGCGCCGCCGCCGCCACCCCGCTGCCGCCTGACGTGCGCCTGATGCACGTCACGGCCAGCACCGCCTTCGTCATCGCCGGCCTGGTGCTGGCGGCGGCGGCGGTGCTGTGGGTGGGGCGCCTGCCGGTGTTCGCGCTGAAGAGCATCAAGCTCGAAGGCGAGATCGTGCGCAACACGCCCTCCACCATCCGCGCCAATGCCACGCCGCAATTGAAGGGCAATTTCTTCACGCTCGATTTGAACGAGGCGCGCGAGGCGTTTGAATCCGTGCCCTGGGTGCGGCATGCGGTGGTGCGCCGCGTGTGGCCCAACCGTCTGGCGGTGCAATTGGAAGAGCACCACGCCGCCGCGCTGTGGACCGAGGACGACGGCAACGACAAGCTGGTGAACACCTCGGGCGAGGTGTTCGAGGCCAACGTCGGCGACGTGGAGGACGAGGGCCTGCCACGCTTCACCGGCCCCGATGGCAGCGCGCCGCAGATGCTGCAGCTGTACCGCCGCCTGCAGCCGGTGCTGCAGGCGCTGGACGAAGGCGGCATCGAATCGATGAAGCTGTCCGGCCGCGGCTCCTGGCGCGTGGTGCTGGACGGCGGCGCCGCGGTGGAGCTGGGCCGCGGCAGCGACGATGAAGTGATCACCCGCGCCGGGCGCTTCGTGCGCACGGTGCAGCAGGTGGTGCAGCAGTACCAGCGCCCCCTGCAATACGCCGACCTGCGCCATCCCGATGGCTATGCGGTGCGCCTGAAGGGCGTCACCACCCTGATGACGCCGGCACCGGCACGCAAGCGATAACTCTTAAAGACCATGGCCAAGGAATACAAGGATCTCGTCGTCGGGCTGGACATCGGCACCGCCAAGGTGATGGTGGTGGCGGCCGAGGTGATGCCGGGGGGAGAACTGCGGCTGGCGGGGCTCGGTGTGGCACCGACCCACGGCCTGAAGCGCGGCGTCGTCGTCAACATCGACGCCACGGTGCAGAGCATCCAGGCGGCGCTGAAGGAGGCCGAGATGATGGCCGCCTGCAAGATCGAGAAGGTCTACACCGGCATCACCGGCAGCCACATCCGCGGCCAGAACTCCACCGGCATGGT
>CBIHPZ010000389.1:0-4608 GCA_966211865.1 uncultured Aquabacterium sp. | reverse complement strand
GTGGCGGCCACCAGTTCCTCGTAGCGCTGCACCGCCAGCGCCAGCGGCGCGGGGCCCAGCGTGGCGGCGTCGTTGTTCAGCCCCGCGGCCGCCTCGGCCAAGGCCGGCAGGCCCAGGTTCAGCGCGGCGCCCTTCACGGCATGCGCGGCACGGCGCACCTCGTCCACGTCGGCCGCCCGCATGGCCTCGCGCATGCGGCGGGCGGCGTCGTCGGCCTGCTCGAAGAAGCTGGCGTAGAGCACCGGCGCGCGGTCCGGGCCCATCAGCTCGGTGACATGGCGCAGGGCGGCCGGGTCGAGCAGCGGGGCCTGGCGCGGCGTGGCTTCCGCCGCGGCGGTGGCCGGCTCGGTGGCGGGGCCCTCGGCACTGCCGAAGTGACGCGCGAGCAAGGCCGTGAGGTCGGGCAGGCTCACCGGCTTGGTGATGACCTCGTTGATGCCCGCGCGCAGGCAGCGTTCACGCGTGTCGGCGAACACGTCCGCCGTCAGCGCCACGATGCACACCTGCGAGGCGGGCGGCTCCATGCCGCGGATGGCTTCGCTGGCGGCCACGCCGTCCATCACCGGCATGTGCACGTCCATCAGCACCAGGTCCACGTCCTGCTGGCGCAGCGCCTGCACCGCTTCCAGCCCGTTGGTGGCAAAGAGGCCCTGGTGGCCCAGGCGTTCGAGCAGCGCGGCGATGTACAGCCGGTTGACGGGATGGTCCTCGGCCACCAGCACGCGCAAGGTGCGTGGCGAAGCCGGTGCCGGCTCGGGCTGCCGTGTCGTGCCGGACACCGCCGCGACCAGCGGGCAGCGGAAGCTGAAGACGCTGCCGGCCCCGGGCGCGCTGCGCACGACGATCTCGCCGTCCATCAGCCGCGCCAGGTTGCGCGAGATGGCCAGGCCCAGGCCGGTGCCGCCCTGGCGCCGTGCCAGCGGGTCGTCGGCGCGCGAGAAGCGCTGGAAGAGCCGCGCCACCGTGGCCTGGTCCATGCCGATGCCGCTGTCGATGACGTCGAACTCCAGCTGCGGCTCGCCATCCGGGCCGGTGCGCTGGCGGCAGCACAGCACCACGCTGCCGGCGTCGGAGAACTTGATGGCGTTGTTCAGCAGGTTGTAGAGCACCTGGCGCGTGCGCGTGGGGTCCAGCTGCACATGGTCGGGCAGCGGGCCTTCGAAGCGCAGCTCCAGCGCCAGGCCCTTGTCGGCGGCGTGGGCCTGCATCAGCAGCTTCACGTCCTGCACCAGCGCGCGCAGGTCCACGTCCTGCGGCTGCAGCAGCAGCGTGCCGGACTCGAGCTTGGAGAGGTCCAGGATATCGTCCAAAAGACGCAGCAGGTGGGTGGCCGAGTCGTCGGCGGTCTGCAGCCAGCGCGGGGCCTGGGCATCGTCGGGCGCATCCTTCAGCAGCGACAGCATGCCCATCAGCCCATGCAGCGGCGTGCGCAGCTCATGGCTCATGTCGGCCAGGAACTCGCTTTTCGCGGTGCTGGCGCTCTCGGCCTCGGTGCGGGCGTCGCGCAGCTGGTCGGCCAGTGCCTCCAGGCTCTGCCGGCGCTGCTCCAGCTTGCGCACCTGGCGCAGCGCGATCAGCGCGAAGACCACCACCATCGCCGACAGGAAGCCGGTCAGCGCCAGGCCCACCACGTTGTGCTGGCGCACCTGCTCGCGCCGTTCGGTCACCTGCACGGCCACCTGGTGCGAGGCATCCAGCAGCAGCTGGTGGATGGGATCGGCCAGCGTCACCAGCTCGTCCAGCAGCGCGCGCGCGGCCTGGCGGCTCAGCGGGCCGCGCGGCTCGCCGCTCAGGTACAGGTCGGCGCGCGAGGCGAAGGTGTCGATCTGCCTCAGCGCCTGTTGTGCGTTAGGCACCTGGCGCAGCAGGCGCGCGGCGCGCTCGGTGCGCAGCAGGGCGGCGCGGCTGAGGAAGATGTCGTAGCGCAGCTGCAGCGCGGACGGGTCGGCGGCCGCGGTGTCGAGGTCCTGGCGCCAGCGTTCACGCAGGCGCAGGTACTCGGTCTCCAGCTGGTAGAGGCTCAGCACCAGGTAGTCGTCCTGTTGCTGGATGGTCAGGTTCAGCAGCGCGTACTGCCGCACCTGCACGAAGGCCGCGGCCAGCAAGGTGGCCAGCAGCAGCAGGCCGGTGACGCCGAGCCAGGTCGTCAGCCGCATGCTGGCCGCCGGCGGCCGGCGCGCCAGGGGGTCGGACGGCGCGGTCGCGCTCATTGCACCTCGATCGCGCGCAGCTGCCAGGCGCAGCGCGTGTAGTACAGCGCCTTGCGCAGCGAGCTGTTGGCGTCGAAGGGATAGATGATGAAGAGCGGGCCCTTGTCGCGCACCGACATCGGCTTGTCGTCGAGCAGGCGGGCCAGCAGCACGTCGTAGCGCTGCACGTCCTCGAAGGGGATGTCGACGCGGTAGTCGTTCAGCGCCGTCGCACGCAGCGACTGGCCCTGCGCGGAAGCGGCGGCCAGCACGTCGCGCAGCAGCGGGCCGGTGAACTTGCGCGGCAGGCTGTACCAGGGCGTGCGGGTGGTGAAGCTGTGCTGCGGCAGTCGCTCGAGCATCGCCATGTCGAAGTCGGCCTGCGGCTCGCCGTGCGCCTGGCGGTTGGGCAGGCGCACGCGGCCGCTGAGCGTCAGCACCACGGTGCCGTCGGGCGCGTCCAGCGCCCGGGCAGGGGCGCTGAGCAGCGGCAGGGCGGCCAGGCTCAGCAGGTGGCGTCGGTGCATCGCAGGCAAGTGAGGGGGTTCCGGACCGCCAGACAGGGCGAGGGCCGAAGGCCAAGAGTGGGGCGCAATGGTAACCGCCGGCCCGGCGGCCTTTGTTGCAGCTTCCGGGGCAGGGCAGGCGGACAACTGCACGCTTCTTTCGCCATCCTCACTTTGGTCAGCTGTCCAGTGGTAACCCTGCGTTAAGCTGCGAGGCTATGTCCGACGCGGGCCCCACGACCGTTGCCAACCAGTCCAACGCCCTGCCCAAGGGCACGCGGCTGGGCGAGTTCGAGATCCACCGCGTCATCGGCGCCGGCGGCTTCGGCATCGTCTACATGGCCTTCGACCATGGCCTGGAACGCGAGGTGGCGATCAAGGAGTACATGCCCTCGTCGCTGGCCTCGCGCACGGCCACCTTGCATGTCTCGCTGACCTCGCCCTCGAACGAGGAGACCTTCAAGCTCGGCCTGCGTTCCTTCGTGAACGAAGCCAAGCTGCTGGCCCGCTTCGACCACCGCTCGCTGATCAAGGTGCACCGCTTCTGGGAAGAGCGCGGCACCGCCTACATGGTGATGCCGCTGCTGCGCGGCCGCACGCTGCGCGAGGTGCGCCGCCTGATGGAGCACCAGCCCACCGAGCCCTGGCTGCGCGGCGTGCTGGACCCCGTGCTGGGCGCGCTGGAGGTGCTGCACCGCGAGGACGTGTACCACCGCGACATCGCGCCCGACAACATCCTGATCGGCGACGACGGCGTGCCGATGCTGCTGGACTTCGGCGCCGCGCGCCACGTCATCCAGGGCCGCAGCCAGACGCTGACCGCGATCCTGAAGCCCAGCTACGCGCCGATCGAGCAGTACGGCGAATCGGCCAACCTGCGCCAGGGGGCGTGGACCGACATCTATGCGCTGGGCGCCACGCTGCACTACCTGATCACCGAATCGCCGCCGGCCCCGGCCACCGTGCGCACGGTGACCGACGAGATCCCGCCGCTGGCCGCGCTGCCGCGGCCGGGCATCTCGGAACAGTTCCTGCACATCGTCGACTGGATGCTGGCGCCGCGCCCGCTGGACCGCCCGCAGTCGGTGGCGGAGCTGCGCGAGGTGCTGGCCGGCCGCCGCGCCATCCCCGTGCGGCCGAATCCGTCGCCGTCGGCCACCGCCTGGCAGCGCACCGAGCTGTACCGGCCGCCCGCCGGGGCGAACGAGGCGGGGCCGACCGTGGCGGCGCCGGATGGAAGCGGCGTGCCGCGCTCCGTGCCGCCCACCGCGTCGCTGGCGCACCAGGACCCGCTGCCGATGCCCGTGCCGCATCAGCCCACGGCCGGTGGGCGGGCTGCTGCGCCGCCGCAGCGCCATGAGCCGACGATGCGCGTCGAGCCAGCGCGCCCGCCGGAGGCTTCCCGGCAAGAGGCCCCGCCTCGTGCGCCGGCCCATGCGCCGGTTCATGGGCGTACGCCGGCCCCGGCGCCGGAACACCTGGACTTCGTGGCCTCGCGGCCGATGCCGCTGCACCCGCCGGCGCCCGCCCCCCGGGCGGCGGGTACAGCCTCCGCATCGCGCGGCGTGCTGCCCTACGCGGTCGGCGGCGGCGCCGTCGTGCTGGTGGGCGCCGCGCTGTGGTGGATGTTGCGCCCGGCCGCCCCGGTCGCCCCGGCCCCTGCGCCGCGGCCGGTGGCAGCGTCGGCCGTCGCTGGTCCGGCCAGCGTGGCGGCAGCGCCCGTGCAGGCGCCGGCCAGCGCCGTGGCGGCCCCGGCCGAGCCTGCCGCGTCGGCCGTGGTGGCGCCCGCGCCGGCCCCCACGCCCGCAGCAGTTCCTGCGCCCGCGCCTGCCCCGTTGGCCGCCGCGCCCGCGGTGCCGGCGCCCACGGCCCGTACGCCGGCGCCGGCACCCAGCCATGCACCGGCCCCGGCC
>CBIHPZ010000388.1:0-4633 GCA_966211865.1 uncultured Aquabacterium sp. | reverse complement strand
CTGCAGGCGGTGCAGCGTGAAATGGCCGCGCCGATGGCGGCGCACTGGAGCTCTGTCTACCAGGACCTGGCGCTCTTTGCCCGCATCGACGCGGTGCATGAAGGCCGCGCCGCGGCCGGCCTGAAGGGCGAGCAGCTGCGCCTGGTCGAGCGCTTCCACACCGATTTCGTGCGCTCCGGCGCGCGCCTGCCGGACGCTCCACGTGCGCGTTATGCCGCCGTGGTGCAACGCCTGGCGGAACTGACGACGGCCTTCGGCCAGAACGTGCTGCACGACGAGGCCAGCTACGCGCTGCCGCTGCCCGATGAAGCGGCGATGGCCGGCCTGCCGGACTTCGTGCGCGCCGCGGCGCGCCAGGCGGCGAGCGAACGCGGGCTGGACACGCCGGTGGTCACGCTCTCACGTTCCCTCATCGTGCCCTTCCTGACCTTCTCCGAACGGCGCGACCTGCGCGAACAGGCCTGGCGGGCCTGGGTGGGGCGGGGCGAGCAGGACGGCGAGCACGACAACCGCCCGATCGCGCGCGAGATCCTGGCCCTTCGCCGCGAGCAGGCGCAGCTGCTGGGCCAGCCCACCTACGCCCACCATGCCTTGACCGACACCATGGCGCAGACGCCCGAGCGCGTGTGGGCCCTGCTGGACGAGGTGTGGCAGCGCGGCCTGCAGGCCCTGGAAGGCGAGCGCCGCCTGCTGGCCGAGGCCATGGCCGCCGCGGGCGTGTCCGGTGCCATTGAACCCTGGGACTGGCGCTACTGGGCCGAGAAGGTGCGCCTGTCGCGCTTCGCGCTCGACGAGGCGGAGCTGAAGCCCTACTTTGCGCTGCCCAACATGGTGGCCGCGGTCTTCGAATGCGCGGAGACGCTGTTCGGCCTGCGCTTCCGCCGCACGGATCTGCAGGCCTACCACGAGGACGTGGTGGTCTACGAGGTGACCGACACCACCGGCCGCGAGATCGGGCTCTTCCTGCACGACAACTTCTCGCGCCCGGCCAAGCGCAGCGGCGCGTGGATGAACGCGCTGCGCTGGCAGCACCGCAACGGCGCCGGTGGCGAGGTCTCGCGTCCGGTGATCCTCAACAACAACAACTTCGCCAAGGCCGCGCCGGGCTCGCAGACGCTCTTGTCGCTGGACGACGTGCGCACCTTGTTCCACGAGTTCGGCCACGGCCTGCACGGCCTGCTGTCGGACGTCGGCTACGAGCGCCTGTCCGGCACCAAGGTGCTGCGCGATTTTGTCGAGCTGCCCTCGCAGCTGTTCGAGCACTGGGCGCTGGAGCCGCAGGTGCTGAAGAAGCATGCGCGCCACGCCGTGACCGGCGAGCCGATTCCCGACAGCCTGATCGAGCGCATCGACGCCGCGCGCAAGTTCGGCCAGGGCTACGAGACCGTGCGCTACACCGCCAGCGCCATCGTCGACATGGCGGCGCACCAGAGCGTGGCGCCGGTGGACGACATCGTCGCCTTCGAGGCGCGCGTGATGGCCGAGCGCGGCCTGCCCGCCGCCGCGGGCCTGAACCACCGGCTGCCGCACTTCCAGCACCTGTTCTCCGGCTCCGGGTACGCGGCGGGTTATTACGTGTACCTGTGGGCCGAGGTGCTGGACTGCGATGCCTACGAGGCCTTCGTCGAGGCGGGCGACCCCTTCCAGCCGCAGGTGGCCGCGAGCCTCAAGCGCTGGATCTACAGCAGCGGCAACAGCATCGAGCCCGGCGCCGCCTTCCGCGGCTTCCGCGGCCGCGACCCGAAGCTGGAGCCGATGCTGAAGGACCGCGGGCTGGTCTGACGCGCGTTGCAGCGCCTTGGCCCGCCTTGTGCGGCGCCGGGAAGCGCTGCGCGCAGCGCGGCGTTCTTCAATCCGCCTGGATGCCGAAGTGAGCGTCCAGTGCGGCCATGAAGCGCTTGAAGTCCAGCGGCTTGGTCCAGTAGTCGTCGAAGCCTTCGGCCAGCGCCTTCTGGATGTCGTCCGGCATCGCGTTGGCCGACAGCGCCACGCAGCGGATGCCTGCCGTCAGCGGATCGGCGCGCAGGCGGCGCAGCACCTCGTGGCCGTCGAAGTCGGGCAGCTGCATGTCGATGAGGATCAATGAGGGCTGCGTGGCCCGCGCCCGCGCCACGCCGCTGGCGCCGTCGGGCGCGGCGTCGAAATGCAGCTGCGGCCGGCGGCTGACCAGCTCGCTGACGATCAGCAGGTTGACCGGGTTGTCCTCGATGTAGAGCAGGCGCCGGGGCGGCGCCTGGGTGGATTCCGACCAGTCCAGCGGCGCGAAGGCCGAGTCCGGGTCCTCGCCCTCGGGCGCCTGGGCCTGGTCCAGCACCAGCGTGAAGCAGCTGCCGTGGCCCGCCACGCTGTCGACCTCGATGCGGCCGCCCATGCGCTCCATCGACGCCCGCACGATGGCCAGGCCGATGCCGGTGCCGTCGATGCCCTCGGCCTCCACGCCCAGGCGGTTGAAGGGCTCGAACACCTGCTGCAGCTGCTCGGCGGTCATGCCGCGGCCGCTGTCTTCCACGCGCAGCAGCACCTGGTCGCCCACCGCCTTCGCCTCCACCTTCACCCAGCCGTCGAGCCGGTTGTACTTGATGGCGTTGGACAGCAGGTTGATGAGCACCTGGCGCAGCCGCATCGCGTCGGCGGTGACGGCCAGGTCCAGCGCGCCGGTGCGCAATTCCACGCGGTACTGCGCCGCCATGGTCTCCACCAGCGGCAGCACCGATTCCACCAGCGGCTGCAGCGGCACCGGCGCGCGCTTCATCGGCCGCTCGCCCGATTCCAGGCTGGACAGGTCCAGCACGTCGTTGATCAGCGACAGCAGGTGGCGGCCGGCGGCGTGGATGTGCTCGGCGCGGCGCCGCACCATGGCCTCGTCCTGGCGCGGGCCGTCGGCCAACAGCAGCTGGGCGAAGCCCAGCACCGCATTCAGCGGCGTGCGCAGCTCGTGGCTCATGCGCGCCAGGAAGCGCGACTTGGCCTGGCTCTCGCGCTGCGCCAGGCGGATTTCCTGCTGCGCCTCGGCGGCGGCGCGCGCGTCGGTGATGTCCCAGTTGATGCCGATGCGGCGCACCGTGCGGCCGCTGTCGTCGCGCACCGGCACCGAGCGAGACGCCAGCCAGTGCACGCTGCCATCGGGCCAGATGACGCGGAAGGTGCTGTTGGATGGCCGGTCGGCGGCGATGGCGTTGCGCACCTCGGCATCGACGGCCTCGCGGTCGTCCGGGTGCACCCACGACAGGCGTTCGTCGGTGCCGACCGGTGCCGCCTGCGGCTCGCGGCCACGCAGGCGGAACATCTGCTCGTCCCACCAGCCGAACTCGGCCGACAGGTCGGTCTCCCAGGTGCCGATGCCGGCGCCGCGCGTGGCCAGCGTGACGCGCTCGGCCGCCTCGCGCAGGCGCAGCTCGGCGGCATGGCGCTCGGTCACGTCCAGCATCACGCCGCACAGGGTGGCGCCGTGCTCGCCATGCTCGATGGACGTGCGCGAAGCCACGCGGCGCACGCTGCCGTCGGGCCGCAGCACGCGCAGGTCGAGGTCGACCAGCGCGGTGTGGCCGCCCAGCAGGGCGCGCAGGGCCTCGGTGGCGGCGGCGTGGTCGTCGACGTGCAGATAACGCGTCATGTACGCGCCCAGGCGGTTCGGCACCGGCACGCCGGGGCCGCCGTGCAGGCGCTGCATCTGCTCGTCCCAGTGCACCTCGCCGGTCTTCAGCGCCACCGTCCACACGGCGACGCCGGCGGCGCCGGTGGCCATTTCCAGCCGGCGCGCCAGGGCCATCTCGCGCTGGGCCTGCTCGTGGGGCTCGGTGTTGTCGATCAGGATGCCCACCGCGCGTTCGGGCAGGCCGTCGGCACCGGGGCGCACCGCCCACTGGGTGCGGATGTGGCGCAGCCGCCCCTGCGCGGTGACGATGCGCAGCCGCATTTCATAGGTGCCGCAGCGCTTGGCCGATTCATGGAAGAGCTGCGCGAAGGCCTCGCGTTCCTCGGGCACCACCCCCTGCAACACGCGCTCGAAGGGCGGCGAGCCTTCCTGCGGCGGCAGGTCCCACAGGCGCCAGGCGTGGCGGTCCCAGCGGCCCTGCATGGTGCGCACGTCGCGCTCCCACACGCCGATGCGGCCGAAGTCCTGCGCCAGGTCCAGCAGCTCGGCCAGGCGCCGGTGGTCGGCCGCCAGCTGCTGCTGCACCGCGGCGGGCCGCAGCGTGACGACCGCGCCGCCGGCCGCCACGCGCAGGCCCAGCTCGGCCTGCAGCGGGCGGCCTTGCGCGTCCTGGCCGGTGAAGGCCACCGGGTCGAAGCCTTCGCCGGTGCGCAGGCGCTTCAACGCCCACAGGCGCAGCGCGGGGTCGGTGGCGGCGCTGCACAGCAGCTCGTCGAAGTGGCGGCCCTGCCAGTGCGCGGCATCGGCATGGCCCGTGAAGCGGCTGAAGGCGCGGTTGCAGGCCAGGGCGCGGCCGTCCGCATCGATCAGGAGGATCGGCAGGTCCAGCAGTTCGTAGGCGGCGATGTCCGGCAGTCCGGCGGGCGGGCTCATCGGGCGCGGGCGGTGGGCTGCGGCAGCGCCAGGCGCCGCGTTTCCTTGCTTGTGGGGGGCGAGGCAGTCTAGCCCTGCGCTGCGGCGGCGCGCAGCGCCTGCGGG
>CBIHPZ010000387.1:0-4634 GCA_966211865.1 uncultured Aquabacterium sp. | reverse complement strand
ACGGGTCCGGACGTGCGCGCCAGAACATCCCTTCAGCCGGCCCGGCGCCGCCCCGCGCCTGACAATGCGCGCCCTTCCCGCTCTGCACCCAACTGCATGTCTTCCGGCGCCCTGGCCGCCGCCCTGGCCTATTGCCTCTGGGGCATCTTCCCGCTGTACATCAAGCAGGTGGCCTCGGCCTCGGCGCTGGAGATCGTGGCCCACCGCTCGGTGTGGTGCCTGGTCTTCATGCTGGCGCTGCTGGCGGTGCTGAAGCGCTTCGCCTGGCTGCGCGACGCGCTTCGCAGCCCGCGCACGCTGGGCGTGTTCGCGGCCAGCGCCCTGCTGCTGTCGGCCAACTGGCTGATCTACGTCTGGGCCGTGAACCACGACCGCGTGCTGGACGCGAGCCTGGGCTACTTCATCAACCCCCTGTTCAACGTGCTGCTCGGCTTCGTGGTGCTGAAGGAGCGGCCCCGCCCGGGCCAGTGGGCCGCGGTGGCGCTGGCGGGCGCCGGGGTGCTGTGGCTCACCGTGGGCGCCGGCCAGCTGCCCTGGGTGGCGCTGGTGCTGGCCGCCAGCTTCGGCCTCTACGGCCTGCTGCGCAAGACCGCACCGCTCGGCGCCATCGAGGGCCTGACCCTGGAGACCCTGGTGCTGGCACCGCTGATGGCCGCGCTGATGGCCTGGTTCGTCTTCAGCGGAGAGGGCCGCTTCCTGCACGGCGGCGCGGCGCTGAACGCCTGGCTGCTGCTGGCCGGCCCCTTCACCGCCGTGCCGCTGCTGCTCTTCGCCTACGGCGCGCGCCGCGTCACGCTGGCCACGCTGGGTCTGCTGCAGTACCTGGGGCCGTCGATCCAGTTCCTGCTGGGCGTGTACGTCTACCACGAGCCCTTCGATCCCGCGCGCCTCGTCGGCTTCGGGCTGATCTGGGCCGCGCTGGTGGTCTACAGCGGCGAAGGGCTGTGGCGCATGCGGCGCGACGCCGCGGCCGCGGCGCCTGCCTGACGCGCGCCCGGGCGCGCCACCGGCGCGTCAGGCGATGTCCTCGTGCAGGCAGAGGATGTTGCCTTCGGGGTCCTCGAACCAGGCCGCCTTTTCCGAACCCAGCACGCACACGTGCTCGACCGTCTTCAGGCCCGGCAGGTCGTAGTCGGCAAAGCGCACGCCGCGGTCTTTCAGCGCTTTCACCGAGGCGGCGATGTCCGCGACGCGGAAGCTCAGCGCGGTGTGCTCGGCCTTCGTGCCCTCGGGCTTGGGGAACAGTGCGATCTCGGTGCCGGCGCAGCGGTAGAGGAACTTGCCGTCGGCCTGCGCACCGACGACGGGCAGGCCCAGCTGCTCTTCGTAGAAGCGGCGCGCACGGGCCAGGTCCTTCACCGGAAGCATGCAGGTCACCGTGGCGCCGCCGAGTCCCATCGCATCCATGCTCACCCCTTGCCGCGCAGCGCTCGTGCCGCGCACCGAACGGTTCTAGGCGCGCGGTGGCACGCTGTCAATGACCCGCCTGGGCGGGCATCACGGGCACTGCCGTGCGCAACAGGGACGGGGCCCGCGGTGGCTGGGTCACGCGCACCGTGCCCGCTGCAATGGGCAGCGGGCCAGTGCATCAGCGCAGGTCGCCCGCCAGCAGCGCCAGCGTCTCCGGTGCGATCGTGAGGTGTGCCGGGTAGTTGGTGTGGTCGCAACCCAGCTTGACCGACGCCCCGGCCCGCACCGCCTCGCGCGCCGCGGGCGTGAACTCGAAGCGCACGAAATGCACCGACGAGGTCTTCTCTTCGGTCTCGCGGTCCAGGTCCTCGTCGGCGATGGCGTACACGCGCGGGTGGCCCTCCACTTCCACGAAGAGGCGGTCCTCCACGCCGATCAGCCGCGCCAGCTCGCGCTTGCGTTCGTGCGGGTCGGGGTACTCGATCAGCATCGTGGCCTTCCAGTTGCTGCCGTCGGGCACCAGCGGCGCGTAGGCGTCGATCTCGCCCTGGATGCCCTCTTCCTCGAAGATCTTCTCGACCCGCAGCATCTCCTGGATCTGATAACGGATGGTCTGCTCGTCCTCGAACTGCAGCGTCATGTGCTCGCCCAGCGCCACGCTGCGGCGCCGGCGGTGGGCGATGATGTCGGCCTTGTGCGCCTTGCGGTGCTTGGCATAGGCCTCCAGGGTCATCAGGCTGTCGCGGGTGATGGTGGTCATGGTGTCACTCCAATCCGTAGGCATGGCGCAGCAGGGTCAGCGGGTGCTGCAGCGCCTTCGCCGGCGTGCCGGCCTGGGCCATGCCCTGGGCAATGTGGTGGCCGGCCAGCGCGCAGTCGCTGGAAATCACGTCAGGCTCGTCCTTGGCCATGGCGCGGAACACCGGCTTGCCGATCTTCATGGCCACCGGGTGGGTGGGCTTCTTCACGCCATAGGTGCCGGCGTGGCCCGAGCAGCGCTCCACCGTGTTCAGCTTGACGCTCACTTTGCTGCCTATCAGCTTGAACATCTCCTCGGTCTTGCGGCCGATGTTCTGCACCCGGCCGTGGCAGGGGATGTGGTAGCTGACCTTGCCCAGGTCGCGCTTGAACTCGGTGCTGAGCAGGCCGTCCTTGTGGCGCGCCACGAGGTATTCAAAGGGGTCGTACATCGCCTCCTTCACCAGCTGCACGTCGGGCTCGTCGGGGAACATCAGCGGCAGTTCCTGCTTGAACATCAAGGTGCAGCTGGGGATGGCCGAGAGGATGGCGTAGCCGTCCTTCGCGTACTTGGCCAGCACCGGGATGTTGTCGTCCTTGTGCCGCTCCACCGCGGGCAGGTCGCCCAGCTCCAGCTTGGGCATGCCGCAGCAGGATTCCTTCTCGACGATGACGTAGGGAATGGCGTTGTGCTCCAGCACCTTCAGCAGGTCGTGGCCGATGCCGGGCTCGTTGTAGTTGACGTAGCAGGTGGCGAAGATGGCCACCTTGCCGGGCGTGCGCTGGCCGTCCTTCACGTCGGTGGCACTGCCCTGCTTCGGCGCCGACCAGCGGAAGCGCTTGGTCGCGAGTTCCGGCATCCAGGCTTCGGGGTGCACGCCCAGCATGCTGTCGATGGTGGAGCGGCCGGCCTTGGAGCGGTTGATGGCGTTGACGGTCTGCACCACCACCGGGATGCCGGCGAAGCTGCCGTGCACGTCGGTGGAGGCGAGGAACTTCTCCCCCGGGCCGACCAGCCCCTGGCTGTGCTTGATGGCCTTGGCCCGCAGCATCAGGTGCGGAAAGTCCAGCTGCCACGGGTGCGGCGGCACGTAGGGGCACTTGGTCATGTAGCAGAGGTCGCACAGGTAGCACTGGTCGACCACCTTGCCGTAGTCGCTCTTCGCCACGCCATGCACCTCGCCATCCTCGGTGGCGTCCACCAGGTCGAACAGGGTCGGAAAGCTCTGGCACAGGCTGACGCAGCGGCGGCAGCCGTGGCAGATGTCGAACACCCGCTCCAGCTCCTTGTTGCAGTCGTCGCGGTCGTAGAAGAGCGGGTTCTTCCAATCGATCGGGTGGCGGGTCGGTGCTTCGAGGTTGCCTTCGCGGTTGCTCATCAGACCTCCGGGGCGGCTCTGTGCGGGCGCTGAAGCGAACAAGGGGCCGTTGCGGACCCCTTGTGTCTGGCTGGAAGACGGCGGACCGTCAGTCCACCGTCAATCAACCAGTTGGTCCAGCGCCTTCTGGTAGCGGTTGGCGTGCGAACGCTCGGCCTTGGCCAAGGTCTCGAACCAGTCCGCGATCTCGTCGAAACCTTCCTCGCGCGCCGTCTTGGCCATGCCCGGGTACATGTCGGTGTACTCGTGCGTCTCGCCGGCCACGGCGGCCTTCAGGTTGTCGCGCGTGGGGCCGATGGGCAGGCCGGTGGCGGGGTCGCCCACCGCCTCCAGGAATTCGAGGTGGCCGTGCGCATGGCCGGTTTCGCCTTCCGCGGTGGAGCGGAACAGCGCAGCCACGTCGTTCTGGCCCTCCACGTCCGCCTTGTTGGCGAAGTACAGATAACGCCGATTGGCCTGGGATTCGCCAGCGAAGGCGTCCTTCAGGTGCTGCTCAGTCTTGGATCCCTTCAAGCCCATGGTGAAGCTCCTCATGTCGGGTGGATCAAGCGGCCGCTGCGGCCAACGGCACCGGATGACGCTACCAAACGCCCCCGGGCGGGGCCAATACAAAGCTTCAATGAGGGAATAGTGGACCGCTATTCAAAACATGGGGTTAATAGCTATTGGAAACCGCTGGGGATGTGGTCATTCCAGGCCGAGCAGGCGCAACGCCAGGCCGTGGACGCGCGCATCGGGGTCGACCAGTTCGTGCAGCACGTCGAAGTGGTTCTTGCCGACGGCGGTCTCGCACACCGGCACGGTGCTGGGGCCCCACTGGTCGCGGATGAGGCGGTTCTGCCGCAGGTGCTCGTCGCTCTCGTCGCCGCCCACCACGGCGTACAGCGGGCCGCGCGGCCGCGGGAAGAACGCGGGGCTCAGCCGGCGCACGCTGGCCGCCGTCAGCCGCAGGTCGGCCTGCAGGAAGGGCGCCTGGCGGATCGGATCGAGGTCGAAGACGCCCGAGATCGACATCGCGCCATTCACCAACCGCGGCGGCAGCACGTCGTCCACCGTCTTCCAGCGGCAGGCCAGCAGCATGGCCGCCAGGTGACCGCCGGCCGAGTG
>CBIHPZ010000386.1:0-4636 GCA_966211865.1 uncultured Aquabacterium sp. | reverse complement strand
GACGTGGCGCTGCTGGACATCCCGCCGGTGTCCGACCGCGTGCGCCGCTTCCACGTCGACGTGAGCTTCGTCGTGCGCACGCCGGTCGAACCGAACCCCAAGCCCTGGCATGAGCTGGCGGTGGAACTGGACGGCCGCAAGCAGTGGTCGCGCCGCATCGACAGCAGCAACCCCGGCGAGCAGGACAGCCTGGACTACCACGTGCGCGTCAGCGTGGACGCCGGATCACCTCTGCGCGTGCGGGCGCTGACCAAGGTGCGCGGCGCGCAGCGGCTGCGCTTGCTGATCGAAGCCACCGAAGGTTGACGCGGTTCATGTCGGAGACCCTGCGCCACGCCACCCTGCGCCAGCTGCAGATCTTCCTGGAGGCTGCGACGCACGGCAGCTTCGCCCGCGCGGCCGAAGCCTTGCACCTGAGCCAGCCCGCGGTGTCCATGCAGATGAGCCAGCTGGCCGAAACCGTCGGTCTGCCGCTCTTCGAGAAGCGCGGCCGCACGCTGGCCTTGACGCAGGCCGGCCAGACCCTGCTGCCGCACGCGGAACGCGTGGCCCAGGTGCTGCGCGAGGCGGGCGAGGACATCGATGCCTTGCAGGGCCTGCACCACGGCACCTTGCGCATCGCGCTGGTCAGCACCACGCGCTACTTCATGCCGCGGCTCATCGCGCGCTTCCGGGCGCAGCACCCGCACATTGCGGTGGACGTGGCGATCGAGCCGCGCGAAGGCGTCATCGCCCAGCTGGAAGGCCACCAGGCCGAGCTGGCCGTGATGGGCCGCCCGCCCGCGCACATCCCGCTCATCGCCGAGGCCTTCGCCCGGCACCCGCATGGCGTCATCGCGCCGCCCGAGCACCCGCTGGTGGGCAAGCGCCGCGTGGCACCCGGGCGCGTGGCGCAGGACACCTTCCTGCCGCGCGAAGCCGGCTCCGGCACGCGCCATGCCATGGAGCAGTACTTCGCCGCCCACCACCTGAACCCGCCGGTGGCGCACGAGATGAGCAGCAACGAATCGATCAAGCAGGCGGTGATGGCGGGCCTGGGGCTGGCCTTCATCTCGCTGCACACGGTGGTGCTGGAGGTGCAGACCGGCCACCTGGCGCTGCTGGACCTGCAGGGCCTGCCGGTGGTGCGCGACTGGTACGTGCTGCACCGCACCGGCCGCCCGCTGAGCCCCGCGGCCGCGGCTTTCAAGCGTTACCTGCATGCCGAGGCACCGGCCTACATGGAGCGCCTGCTGCCGGAACGGCGCGTGCGCGCGGCGTCACGGCGGTGAACTGCTGCCGGGCAGCGGCGGCGGTGCCGACGTGGACGGCGCCGCAGGGGTCGCACCCGGTCCCGAGATGAAGTCGATCAGGATCTGCTCCACCTGCGCCTGCGGCAGCGGCGGTGGCCGGCGCGCTCCCAGGTCGAAGGCCAGCCCGGGAAACGCGATGACCAGCGCCGCGGCCAGCAGCTGCATGGCGATGAAGGGCACGGCGCCGCGGTAGAGGTGGCGGCTGTCGAACGAGGGCGGCGCCACCGAGCGCAGCGTGTACAGCGCCACGCCGAAGGGCGGGTGCATGAACGAGGTCTGCAGCGCGATGCACACCAGCACCGCGAACCAGGCGGCGTCCACGTTCAATGCCGCGGCCGCGGGCACCAGCAGCGGCAGGGCCAGGAAGGCGATCTCGAAGAAGTCGAGGAAGAAGGCCAGCACGAAGACCAGCAGGGTGGCGGCGATGAGGAAGCCGGCCTGCCCGCCCGGCAGGTGCGAGAACACCTGGCTGACCCATTGCTTGCCGTCCATCGCGTTGAAGGGCAGCGTGAAGAAGGTGGCACCCACCATCACGAAGAGCGCGCTGCAGCTGATCAGCGTGCTGCCGTCGACGATGGACCGCAGCGCCGCCACGCCCAGGCGCCGCCGCGCCGCGGCCAACGCCAGCGAGGCGGTGGCGCCGAAGCCGCCGCTTTCGGTGGGGGTGGCCAGGCCGGCCAGCACCGAACCCAGGGTGGCGGCCACGATGAGCCCCGGTGGCGTCAGCGACAGCAGTGCCGCGCGCACCGCCGGCCAGCGTGGCGCGCCGGCGCTGGGGGGCGCGCTGGAAGGGCGCAGGCGGGTCAGCAGCAGGACGTAGACCAGGTACAGGCCGGCCAGGAACAGGCCGGGCACCAGCGCCTTTTCGTACATGCGGAAGATCGGCACGCCGGTGGCATCGGCGATCACGATCAGCACCAGGCTGGGCGGGATCAGCTGGGCCAGCGTGCCCGCCGCGGCGATGCTGCCAGCGGCCAGCGCTGGCGCGTAGCCTGCGCGCAGCATGGCCGGCAGCGCGATCAGGCCCATGGGAATGATGCTGGCCTGCACCACGCCGGTGGTGGCCGCCAGCACGGTGCCCACGATGATCACCGCCATCGCCAGTCCGCCGCGCGCGCCCTGCAGCAGGGTGGACATGGCGGCCAGCATTTCCTCGGCGATGCCGCTGCGTTCCAGCGCCAGGCCCATCAGCGTGAAGAAGGGGATGGCCAGCAGCACCTCGCTGGACAGCAGGCCGTACACGCGCAGCATGTGGGCCTGCGCCATGGCCAGCGGAAAGAAGTCCAGGGCCGCGCCCAGCAGCGTGAAGCCGAATCCGTGCACGATCAAGGTGAGGCCGACCGGGAAGCCGAGCAGCAGTGCCAGGGCCATGCTCAGGAACATCAGCGCCGCCATGCCGTGGGTCATGCTGCTGACCCCTGATCGGAGCGGCCATCGGCCGGTGCCGGCGGCGGCAGCAGCGCCGCCGCCGGCAGCCAGCCGCGCAGCACGCCCACGCGGCGCAGCACCTCGGCCACGCACTGCAGCGCCAGCAGCGCGAAGCCGGCGAAGAGCGCCAGCTTCAGCGGCCAGCGCTCCAGCCCCACCAGCACGTCCTCCGGCCCTTCGCGCTGCCTGAACGACACCGCAAAGAAGCCCCAGTACGCCAGCGCCAGGTGCACGCACACCATCCCCAGCGCCGAGAGGAAGAACAGGTCGATGGCGCAGCGCGTGCGCAGCGTGAAGCGGCGCCACAGCACGTCCACCCGCACATGTTCCTGGCGCAGCAGGGTGTAGCCCGCGGCCACCAGGTAGACGCAGGCGAACAGGTACCACTGCAATTCGCTGAAGCCGTTGTGGCCCCAGCGAAACAGCTTGCGCGCCACGGCGTAGCCGACGCAGACCACGGGAATCGCCAGCGTCAGCCAGCGCACGGTTTCGCCGGCGCGGCGGGTGACGGTGTCGATGCCGGCGACCAGCCGCAGGAGGGCACGGCGCACCAAGCTCATGCAGGCACCCCGGCGGGCGCGGAGACGGCGCCCACCTCGTAGACCTGGCCGCCCGCGGCCGGGGTGGGCACGTCGGCCGCATCGCGGTCCCAGAAGCCGTAGTGCCGAAGCTGCATGCGGCCGATGTCGAACATCGTCACGTGGCCCAGCAGGCCGCTGCCGGCGGGGGGCCGGCGCTCCACCTGGGCCAGCAGGCCCGGGTGGCTGTGGGCTTCGGTGAGCGTCAGCGAACAGCTGCGCGCGCGCTGCAGCTGCTGCGGGTCCGGCGCGCCGCCGAGCAGGGGCCCGCTGGCGGGCTGCACCCAGCCGAAGGTCTGCGTCACGCCGGCATACAGGGGACCCAGCAGGAAGTCGCGCAGGGCGCTGCCGTCCTCGAACAGGTAGAGCGGCGCATAGCCGTTGTGGTGCTGCGGCTGCCGCGCGCTGTCGGTCAGCAGCCACACCTTCCACAGCAGGCGCTCATGGCGGTCGAACAGGTGGCGCTTGTCTTCGATGCGCCGGCGGATGGCGTTCATGTCGAACGCCGGCGGCAGCGTGAACTGGTAGTGCAGCAGCATGGAAGGTTCTCCTGTGGGCGCAGCGTAGGCGGCGGCAGCGCCGGCCACCAGCGAGAACTGGTGAAGCGTTCCTTGAGAAAAACTCAAACCTAGAATGGCCGCCGCACTGGCCGGCCGACCGGCCGGAGGGAGCCCGCATGGAAGGCCTGGTTCATCGATCCCTGCGTGCCTTCGTGGCGCTGGCCGACGAGGGCACGCTGGCCGCCGCCGGTGGCAGCGTGGGCCGCACGCCCTCGGCGCTGAGCCTGCAGATCTCGGCGCTGGAACAGCGCATCGGCCGCCGCCTGTTCACGCGCGGCGCGCGCGGCATGGTGCTGTCGCCCGCGGGTGAAAAGCTGCTGGGCTATGCGCGCCAGATGCTGGCCCTGGAAGCGGCCGCCCAGGCGGCGGCGCGCAGCGTGGCGGTGCAGGGCGACGTGAGCTTCGGCATGCCGCAGGACTTTGCGACCTCGCGCCTGGCACAGACGCTGCAACGCTTCGGCCGCGCGCACCGCGGCGTGCGGGTGCGCGCGGTGATCGAGCGCAACAACGTCATCGCGCGCCAGGTGACCGAGCAGGCGCTGGACCTGGCGCTGCTGATCGGGCGCCGCCGCCACGCGCTGGCGCTGACGGCATCGGCCCGGCCCACCTGCTGGTACGCCGCGCCTGCGCTGCAGTGGCAGCGCGGCACGCCGCTGCCGCTGGTGCTGCTGGAAGAGCCCTGCATCTACCGCGAGGACGCATTGAAGGCGCTGCAGCGCGCGAAGCTGCCGTTCGAGATCGCCTTCACCACCGGCAGCGTGCCGGCGATGTGGGCCGC
>CBIHPZ010000385.1:0-4638 GCA_966211865.1 uncultured Aquabacterium sp. | reverse complement strand
CCGTCACGCTTTGGAAACACCTCCGTGGTGCAACCGCGTGTATCTCCTGCTAGGGTGTGGCGATGATCGAAGGTGATACGCGGCACCACCGCAGGACCCCGATTGACGAGGCCGGCCCGCCGCTGGCGGCGGCGCTGGCCGAATGGCGTGCGTTGCTGGGCGACGCAGGCGTCCTGACCGGCCCCGCGGCCCACGCGCGTTATGGCGCCAAGGCGCGGCAGCCCATGGGCGGCGCCTTGCGGCCGGCGGAGGCGGCGCAGGTGGCCCCCATCCTGCGCATCGCCAACCGCCATGGCGTGGCGCTGCACCCGGTGAGCACCGGTCGCAATTGGGGTTATGGCGATGCGCGGCCGGTACGGGCGGACGTGGTGGTGCTGGACCTGTCGCGGCTGGACCGCATCCTGCACGTCGATGCGGCGCTGGGCACCGTCACGCTGGAGCCCGGCGTGACGCAGGGCCAGCTGCGGCGCGAACTGGACCGGCGCGGCCTGCCTTTCATGGTGCCCACCACGGGCGCCGGCCCCGAGGCCAGCCTGGTGGGCAATGCGCTGGAACGTGGCTATGGCGTGACGCCGCATGCCGACCACTTCGGCGCGGTGACCAGCCTGAAGGCGGTGCTGCCGGATGGCACGCCCTACGTGTCGCGCCTGAACGCGCTGGCCGGCGACCGGCTGGACGCCTGCCACAAGTGGGGCATCGGCCCCTACCTGGACGGGCTCTTCACGCAGGCCAGCCTGGGCGTGGTCACCGAGATGACGATTGCCCTGGCCAGCCGGCCGCCGCACGTGGAAGCCTTCTACATCTTCCTGCGCAACGAAGACCAGCTGGCCGTGGCCATCGGCGTGCTGCGCGGCGTGCTGCGCACGGTGGGCGGCATGCTGGGCAGCGTGAACGTGTTGAATGGCTACCGGCTGGCGTCGATGAGCTGCGACTATCCGGCCGATCTGCTGGCGCCCGGCGCCGGGCCACTGCCGCCCGACCGCCTGGCGGCGCTGCTGGCCGAAAGCCATCTGGCGCCCTACATGGTGATGGGCAGCGTGTACGGCGAACGCGGCACCGCGCGCGCAGCGCTGGCTGCGGTGCACCGCGCATTCAAGGGTGCCTGCGATGCGCGCGTGGTGACCATGACGCGCCGGCGCGCGGAAGTGCTGAAGCACCTGGCCGAGCACTTTCCGCGTCTGGCCCGGCGCCTGGGCTTCACGCACGCCTGGCGCATGCTGCGCGCGTTGAACATCATCGAAGGCATTCCGGACGACTTCGCGCTGCGCCTGGTGCATTGGAAGAGCCGGGAGCCGCTGCCGGTGGACATGACGGCCGCCATGCGCGCCGCCGCCCACGACCTGCTGTGGTACGCGCCCCTGGTGCCGCTGGACCCTGAGGTGGTGGTGGCGTTCGATGCCATGGTGCGGCGCACCTGCCTGGCCCACGGCTTCGAGCCGCTGGTCACGCTCACCACGCTGTCCGACCGCTGTTTCGACAGCTCGGTGCCCCTCCTCTTCGACCACCGCGAGCCGGGCGCGCGCCGCCGTGCCGAAGACTGCTACGAAGCCCTGCTGCAGCGTGGCCGCGCGCTGGGCGTGTACCCCTACCGCGTGGGCGTGGACAGCTACCCGCTGCTGACGGCGCCGGCCGATCCGGGGCTGGACCTGGCGCGGCGCATCAAGGGGCTGCTGGACCCGAAGGGCGTGCTGTCGCCGGGTCGCTATAACCTCTGAATAGAGCGTCCGCCGCGTCAGAGCCCGGCCATGGCCACGTACTTCGTGACCAGGTAGTCGTCGATTCCCAGGGCCGACCCCTCGCGGCCGAAGCCCGATTGCTTGACGCCGCCGAAGGGCGCCACCGCGGTGGAGATCATCCCGGTGTTGACGCCCACCATGCCGTATTCCAGCGCCCCGGCCACGCGCCAGATGCGGGCCACGTCGCGGCTGTAGAAGTAGCTGGCCAGGCCCGCCTCGGTGTCGTTGGCCATGGCGATCACCTCGTCGTCGCTGGAAAAGCGCAGCAGCGCCGCGACCGGGCCGAAGGTCTCCTCGCGCGCCACCCGCATGCTGCCGTCGACGTCGGCCAGCACCGTGGGCTCGAAGAAGTGCCGGCCCAGTGCATGGCGCTGGCCGCCGGCCAGCAGCCGGGCGCCGCGCTTGAGCGCATCGTCCACGTGCGACTGCACCTTGTCGATCGCCGCCTCGTTGATCAGCGGCCCCTGCGTCACGCCGGCCTCGGCGCCATTGCCGACCTTCAGCGTGGCCACGGCCTTTGCGAGTTTGGTGGAAAACTCGTCGTACACCGCGTCGTGCACGTAGAAGCGGTTGACGCAGACGCAGGTCTGGCCGCTGTTGCGGTACTTCGAGGCCATGGCGCCTTGCACCGCGGCGTCGATGTCGGCGTCGTCGAAGACGATGAAGGGCGCGTTGCCGCCCAGTTCCAGCGACAGCTTCTTGACCGTCGGCGCGCACTGCGCGTACAGCAGCCGGCCCACGCCGGTGGAGCCGGTGAAGCTGAGCTTGCGCACCACCGGGCTCGCGGTCAGCGCGCCGCCGATGGTGCGCGGGTCGCCGGTGATCACCTGCAGCACGCCCGGGGGCAGGCCGGCGCGTTCGGCCAGCACCGCCAGCGCCAGCGCGGACAGGGGCGTGGCCTCGGCCGGCTTGACGATGATGGGGTTGCCCGCCGCCAGCGCCGGCGCCACCTTGCGCGTGATCATCGCCAGCGGGAAGTTCCACGGCGTGATGGCGGCGCACACGCCGATGGGCTCGCGCAGCACCAGCAGGCGCCGGTCGGCCAGCGGGCTGGCCAGGGTCTGGCCGTTGATGCGGCGCGCCTCTTCGGCATACCAGTCGATGTACGCGGCCGCGTACTGCACCTCGCCACGGGCCTCGGCCAGCGGCTTGCCCTGCTCGGCGGTCATCAGCTGGGCCAGGTCTTCGGCGGCGGCCAGCACCGCCGCGTGCCAGCGGCGCAGCAGCGCGGCGCGATCGTCCGCGGTGCGGGCGCGCCAGGCCGGCCAGGCGGCGGCGGCGGCGGCGATGGCGCGCTGGGTCTCGGCCGCGCCCAGCTTCGGCACCACGCCCAGTTCCGCGCCGGTGGCGGGGTTGTGCACCGGGAAGGTCTCGCCGTCGTCGGCGCCGATCCAGCGCCCGTCGACGTGGGCGCGGTTGCGCAGCAGCGCGGCGTCGTTCAGGGCAATGCTCATTGGGCGGACTCCTGGGCCAGCACCAGCACCGATTCGATGATCTCCAGCGCCTCGGCAAACACGCTGTCGGGCGTCGTGAGCGGGTACAGGAAGCGGATGACGTTGCCGTAGCTGCCGCACACCAGCAGGATCAGGCCGCGCTCCAGCGCCAGGGCCTGCACGCGCTTGGCGAAGTCCGGCAGCGGGTGGCGCGTGCGCGGGTCGAGGAATTCGACGCCGATCATGCTGCCCGGGCCGCGGATGTCGGCCAGCTGCGGCACCCGCTTGGCCAGGCTTTCCAGGCGCGTGCGCAGCCGGTGGCCCAGCAGCACCGCGCGGTCCACCAGGCGCTCCTCGTCGATCACGTCCAGCACCGCGTGCGCCGCGGCCACGGCCAGCGGGTTGCCGGCGTAGGTGCCGCCCAGGCCGCCGGGTTCGGCGGCGTCCATCAGCGCCGCACGGCCGGCCACGCCGGACAGCGGCAGGCCACCGGCCAGGCTCTTGGCGAAGGTGATGAGGTCGATGGCCGCGTCGTGGTGCTCGATGGCGAAGAGCTTGCCGGTGCGCGCGAAGCCGGTCTGGATCTCGTCGGCGATCAGCAGGATGCCGTGCTGGTCGGCGAGCTGGCGCAGGCCGGTCACGAATTCACGCGGGGCCGGCACGAAGCCGCCTTCGCCCTGCACCGGCTCGAAGATGAAAGCCGCGACGCGGCCGGGTTCGATGTCGTTCTTGAACAGCGCGCGCACGCCGTCCAGCGCGTCTTCCACGCTGACGCCGTGGGCGGGGTTGGGGAAGGGCGCGTGGTAGACCTCGCCCGGGAAGGGACCGAAGCCGGCCTTGTACGGCACCACCTTGCCGGTGAGCGCCATGCCGAAATAGGTGCGGCCGTGAAAGCCGCCGCCGAAGGCGATGACGCCCGGCCGGCCGGTGGCCGAGCGGGCGATCTTCACCGCGTTCTCCACCGCTTCGGCGCCGGTGGTGAAGAAGGCGGTCTTCTTGGGCCAGGCGCCCGGCAGGCGTTCATTGATGCGCTCGGCCAATGCCACGTAGGACGCATAGGGCACCACCTGGTAGGCGGTGTGCGTGAAGAGGTCCAGCTGCGCGCGCACCGCGTCCATCACGCGCGGGTGGCGGTGCCCGGTGTTCAGCACCGCGATGCCGCTGCCGAAGTCGATGTAGCGGCGGCCTTCCACGTCCCACAGCTCGGCGTTCTCGGCCCGCGCGGCATAGAAGGGCTCCAGCACCGCCACGCCGCGCGGCGTGGCGTCGGCCTTGCGTTGCTGCCACTGCGCGTTCTGCCCGGCGGTGAAGCGCGGGTCCAGGGCCGGGGCGTGGTCGGGGGTGGGGGCGGGCAGGGCGGACATGCGTTCCTCTCGAAATGCCGGATGGGTCGGTGGGCGTCGGTCAGACGCCAGGCGGGATGCTGCGCAGCTTATGCAGATGTGGCCCTCGAAATAAGGTCCACTTCC
>CBIHPZ010000384.1:0-4654 GCA_966211865.1 uncultured Aquabacterium sp. | reverse complement strand
GCGCCGACCCGTCCCCCTGGACCTGGACCCTGCCCGACGGCGGCCGCAGCAACGACGCCGACGCGCTGCTGCAGCGCTGGAAGGCGCTGCGCGAGCCGGGCGGCTGGCAGGCCGAGGTGCTGGGCTGCATCGGCGACGACCCGATCACGCTGCTTCACCGCCCCGCGGCCAGCGAACCCGCGCCGCGCCTCTTGATTGCCGCCGGCTTCCACGGCGAAGAGCCGGCCGGCCCCTGGGGCCTGCTGCGCTTCATCGGCGGTGCCGACGCCGCGCTGCTGGACCGCGTGCACCTGACCCTGCTGCCGCTGATGAACCCCAGCGGCTTCCGCGCCGGCCGCCGCTTCAACGACTGGGGCGAGAACCCCAACCGCGGCTTCGGCGCCAACGCCGGCGGCATCGCGCCTTCGCGCGAGGGGCGGGTGCTGATGGCGCAGGCCGCGCGCCTGGCCGCGGCCGGCCGCGACGGCGTGCTCAGCTGCCACGAGGACATCCAGCAAACCGCCTTCGGCTACCTCTACAGCCTGGAACGCGCGGCCACGCCCGGGCCCTTCAGCCGCACGCTGCTGGCGGCCAACGCGCGCCATTTCCCGGTGCATCCGGACGGCCTGGTCGACGGCTGCCCGATCGAGGGCGGCATCGTCTTCAACCGCCACGACGGATCGTTCGAAGCCTGGGCGATGGAGCTGGGCGTGGCCCGCGCCGCCTGCGTCGAGACGCCGGGCCAGGCCGACATCGCCACCCGCATCGCGGCCCAGGCGGACATGGCGCAGGCCTTCGTGCAGTTTGCGCTGGACGGTGCGGCCCATTGACCCGGGCTTGACGGCCGGCCCCGGCGTCTCGGCGACACTGCGGGCCCCATGAATCCGCCATCCCCGCCGCCCGCGCCGCACGCGCCTGCCTTTCCCGGCCTGCTCGGCGCCCTGTGGCTGGTGCTGGCGTCGATGCTGCTGGAATGGCTCGCCGCGCCGATGCTGGCCGACGTGGGCGGCTTAGGGCCGGACGAATCCGCGGCGCTGGCGCGGCTGATGGCCAATGCCGCGCTCTTCAGCGGCCTGGCCGCCTTCACCGGCCTGAACTACCGCACGCTGTTCCACGCTGGCCAGGCCAGTGCCGGCGCCGTGCTGGGGCTGACGCTGCTGCCGGTGCTGGCGCTGGTGCCCGGGCTGGTGGTGATGGAGACGGCGCTGCTGGGCTGGGTGGAGGCGCTGGTGCCGCTGTCCGCCTGGGAGCAGCAGGCCTTCGAGGCGATGTCGGCCGACACGCCCGGTTCGCTGCTGATGACCTGCCTGCTGGCGCCGGTGCTGGAAGAGATGCTGTTCCGCGGCGTCATCCTGCGCGGTTTCCTGCAGCGCTACCCGCGCGGCATCGCCATCGTGCACTCGGCCGGCGTGTTCGGGCTGGCGCACATGAACCTCTACCAGTTCGTCGTCGGCCTGACGATCGGCCTGGTCACCGGCTGGCTGTACGAACGCACCCGCTCGCTGTGGCCCTGCATCACGCTGCACGCGGCCTACAACAGCGGCCTGACCTGGCTGACGCTGCGCACGCCCCCTGGCATGGAGCCCGATACCGCACCCGGCGGCGCCGGCCTGGCGCTGGCCGCGGCGCTGCTGGCGGCGCTGTGGCTGAAGCGCTGCCTGCAGCCGGCCGCACGGCGCTGACGCTCCTTTCGGCTGGTATTGGTCCGCGCTCCAGCCGCGCTCCAGCCGCCTGTCATCCGAGCTTGGGCCGCGTCGGCCAGGGCGGCATGGGCTCGCGCATCTGCTCCCATGCCCGCGCCAGCTGCAGCACGCCCAGGTCGTCGTGGCGGCGGCCGGCGATCTGCAGGCCGATCGGCAAGCCGGTGCGGGTGAAGCCGCAATGCACCGAGACGGCCGGCTGCTCGCTCATGTTGTAGGGCAGCGTGAAGGCGATGTGCTCGAAGGGCCGCGCGGGGTCGTCGATCGGGCTGGCCCACTCGGCCGGAAAGGTGGGCACGGGGCTGACGGGCGACAGCACGAAGTCGAAGGGCTGCGTGGCGGCCACCGCGGCATCGCGGAAGGCGCCCATCTGGCTGTAGCCGTGGAACACGTCGCTGCCGCTCAGGCTGGCGCCGGCGGCGATCCAGTCGCGGATGTAGGGCAGCACGCGGGCGGCGCGTTCGGGCGGCAAGGCCTGCCAGTCCATCCAGCTGCGCATGCGCCAGAAGCGGTCCAGGCCGTCGATCATCGCGCGCGTGCTGAACGGTCCCAGCGGCTCGACGATGGCGCCGGCGGCCTCGAAGGCGCGGGCGGCGGCTTCCACGGCGGCGCGGGTGTCCGGCTCCACCGCCAGCCCCCAGCCGGCATCCAGCTGCAGGCCGATCTTCAGGCCGCGTACTTCACGCGTCAGCTGCAGCCAGGGAATGGCCTGGTGCGGCAGGCTCATGGTGTCGCGCCAGTCGGGGCGGGCCAGCACGCTCATCAGCCAGGCGGCGTCTTCCACCGTGCGCGTCATCGGGCCGGCCACGCGGCCGGCGTAGGGCGGCTTGATGGGGATGCGGCCGAGGCTGGGCTTCAGGCCCACCAGGCCGCACCAGCCCGCGGGCAGGCGGATGGAGCCGCCGATGTCGGTGCCCACGTGCAATGGGCCATAACACGCCGCCGCAGCGGCCGCGGCGCCGGCGCTGGAGCCGCCGGGATTCATGCGGGTGTCCCAGGGATTGCGCGCCAGCTTGTGGAAGCTGGACAGGCCCGAGGACAACATGCCCCAGTCCGGCATCGTGGTCTTGGCCAGCAGCACCAGGCCGGCTTCCTTCCAGCGCGCGGCGGGCGGGGCGTCCTCCGCCATGGGCGTGAGCAGCGTGGCGGCGGTGCCCACCGGCATCGGGCAGCCGGCGGTGGCGATGTTCTCCTTCAGGGTGCCGGGCACGCCGTCGATGGGCGACAGCGGCTCGCCCCGCGCCCAGCGCTGCTCGCTGGCGCGGGCTTGGGCCAGTGCGGCCTCGGGCTCGTACCGGTACAGCGCGTTCAGCAGCGGCTCGGCGCGCTCGATCTGCGCCATGACGGCCTGCGTGGCCTCCACCGGCGACAGCGTGCCTGCCGCGAAGCCCGCGGCCAGTTCCGAAGCGCCCAGTTCATGCAGCTCGGCCATGGCGCTCAGCCCGGGTGCTTGGCGAGGTAGGCGGCCAGGTTCTTCGCCGCCTTGTCCTGGATGCCCTTGCGCAGCATCGGCGTCCAGCCCAGCAGCAGGCCCGGCAGGCCCAGCGCCTGGCGCGACCAGCGGTGGAAGTCGAAGCGGTCGCGGTGGCGGCGGATCAGGCCGTCGGGCGCGAATTCGAAGCTGGCGTCGATGATGTTGTGCACCATGCGGCCGGTGGCCGAGAAGCGGTAGTGCGCTTCCCAGTGGGCGCTGTTCTGGGTGATGTTGCTGGTCTCCAGCCGCCAGACGTCGCGGCCCTTGGCCTTGGTGGCGTCGCACAGCATGCGCCACATGCCGCCCACCTGCTCGCGGCCCTGCAGCTTGAACACCTCGTCCTCGAAGGACGCGTCCTTTGCGTAGCATTTCTGCATCGCCTCGCCATCGAGCCGGGCGAAGGCGGTGTACAGCGTCTTGATGGTGGTGGCGCTCATCGGGGCTCCGTGGCGGGGTGGACGGCGAGCACGTGCTCGGCCTCGTGGCAGGCAGCGGCGTGGCCGGACGACAGCGGCCGCAGCGCCGGGGCTTCGGCCAGGCAGCGATCCTGCCTGAAGGCGCAGCGGGGGGCGAAGGCGCAGCCGGGTGCGGCCGGGGTGGCGCCAGAAACGGCCGCCGCTCTCGCGGACGTGGTGGCCGGCGCCCCGGTCCGACCCGGTTCGCGCGGCACCGATCGCGGCGAAGCGGCAGCAGGCGCCGCCCCGGCACTGCGCCGCGGCCCGGGCTGCGCGCGCGGCACGGCCGCCAGCAAGGCGCGGGTGTAGGGGTGCGCGGCGGCGCGGAACAGGGTGTCGGGATCGCCATGCTCCACCACGCGGCCCTGGTACAGCACCAGCACCTCGTCGCACACCAGGTCGACCACCGCCAGGTCGTGGCTGATGAAGAGGTAGGTCACGCCCAGCTTGTCCTGCAGGTCCTGCATCAGGTTCAGCACCTGCGCCTGCACCGAGACGTCCAGCGCGCTGACCGGCTCGTCGGCGACGATCAGCTTCGGCCGCGTCACCAGCGCGCGGGCGATGGCGATGCGCTGGCGCTGGCCGCCGGAGAACTCGTGCGGGTACTTCGACGCATCAGCGGCGCGCAGGCCCACCGCGTCCAGCATCTCGCCGACGCGCTCGCGCATCGCGGCGCCAGGCCGTTCGCCCTGTGCCGCCAAGGGCTCGGCCACGGTGCGGCCGATGGGCAGGCGCGGGTCCAGCGAGCCGAAGGGGTCCTGGAACACCATCTGGAAATCGGCGCGGGCGCGGCGCAGCTCGGCCGGCGGCAGGGCGTTGAGGTCGCGGCCCTGCAGCAGCACGCGGCCGGCGGTGGGCCGCTCCAGCGCCATCACCAGCCGCGCCAGCGTGCTCTTGCCCGAGCCCGATTCGCCCACCACGCCCAGGCTGCGCCCGGCCTGCAGGGTGAAGCCGACGCCCTCAAGCGCGTGCACGACCGGGGCCGGGGCGAACAGGTGCTCGCGCGGCAGGCGGTAGTGGCGGGTCGCGTTCTCGACCTGGAGCAG
>CBIHPZ010000383.1:0-4655 GCA_966211865.1 uncultured Aquabacterium sp. | reverse complement strand
CGCCGCGCCATGGAAGACAAGAAGCCCGCCGACGCCCCGAAGGCCACCGTGCCTTCCGTGCCCCTGGAGAACCTGCATGCGCCCGAATTCTTCGCCTCGTGGGTGAAGAGCGCGGCCTTCGAGGGCCCGAACGTGCACCTCACCTTCGTGTCCCAGCGCTGGGACCACACCATCGACGCGATGCGCGAGGTGGTGGTGGGCCGCGTGGTGATGCCGATCAACGGCGTGGCCAACATGACGCAGTTCCTGGCGCAGCGCCTGCAGCATGCGGCGCTGGCGGCCACGCCGGTGCACCCGGACCAGCCCGCGCACTGACGCCTGGCGGGCCGGCGCCTAACGCGTGAACTGAGTGGCCGCGCGCCGGCGTCGGTCGCGCGGGCCGCCTCAGCGTACGGCAGTCCGCGGCGCCTCCAGGCGCGCGCGCCGCGCTTCGGCATACAGCGCCAGGTAGCCGCGCGCCGGGCGCGCCCAGGACAGTTCCTGCGACATGCCGGTGCGCATCATCGCGGCCCACGCCGCCCCATCCTGCCGCAGCGTCATCGCGCGGCGCACCGCCGCCTCGAACGCGGCCGGCGTCGCGGCGTCGAAGACGATGCCGGTGCGGCCGTCGCTCACCGTGTCGCCCAGGCCACCGACGCGGCGCACGATGGGCACGGTGCCGTAGCGCAGGCCGTACATCTGCGTCAGGCCGCAGGGCTCGAAGCGGGACGGCACGGCGATGACGTCGGCCCCCGCGATCAACTGGTGGGCGCGCGGCTCGTCGTAGCCGATGTGCACCCGCACCCGGTCAGGGTGCATCTCCTGCGCCATGCGGAAGGCGGCTTCCAGCGTCGGCTCGCCGGTGCCCTGCACCGCGAACTGCACGCCCTCGCGCACCAGCGCGGGCAGCGCGGCCAGCACCAGGTCCAGCCCCTTCTGCGAGGTGAGCCGGCTCACCACCGTCAGCAGCAGCGCCTGGTCGTCCTGCGCCAGGCCCATCTGGGCCTGCAGCGCGCGGCGGCAGGTGCGCTTGCCCTGCAGGCGGTCGAGGTCATAACGCTCAGGCAGCGCGGCGTCGGTGGCCGGGTTCCACACCGTGTCGTCGATGCCGTTCAGGATCCCGCTCACCGCCGCGCCGCGGCCGCGGATCACGCCGTCCAGGCCACAGCCGAACTCGTGCGTGGAGATCTCGTGCGCGTAGGTCGGGCTCACCGTCGTCACCCGGTCCGCGAACTTCAGGCCCGCCTTCATGAACGAGATCTGGCCGTGGTACTCCAGGCCCGAGGGCGACATGAAGCGCGAGGACAGCCCGAGCAGCCCCCAGTCGTGCGGCGGGAACACGCCCTGGAAGGCCATGTTGTGCACCGAGTAGACGGACGCGGCGCGCGTCGGCGGGTGGTCGGCGATGTAGGCGCAGGTCATCGCCGCATGCCAGTCGTGCGCGTGCACGACGTCGGGCACCCAGTCGGGGTCGGCGTCGTCAGCGGCCAGGTGCGCCGCCACCCAGCCCAGCAGCGCGAAGCGGCGCAGGTTGTCGGGCCACTCGCTGCCATCGGCCGCCTGGTAGGGACCGCCACCGCGGCGGTACAGGTGCGGCGCATCGATGATGTAGGCCGGCAGCCCGGTGCCCGGCATGCGCGCCAGCAGCAGGCGCACGCGCAAGGCGCCGAAGGCCGCACCGATGTCCAGGATGGGCCGCGCCGATTGCACGGCATCCATGATCGGCGGCAGGCCGGGCAGCAGCAGGCGCACGTCCGCGCCCGCCACGGCCAGCGCCGGCGGCAGCGCGGCCACCACGTCGGCCAGGCCGCCGGTCTTGACCAGCGGGTAGACCTCGGCCGCGACGTGCAGGACCCGCATCACGAAGCCAGCGCGTCCAGCATGGAACGCGTGACCAGGGTGATGCCGTTCTCGCTGCGGTAGAAGCGCTTGGCGTCTTCCTCGGCGTCGTGGCCGATGCTCAGGCCGTCGGGAATCGTGCAGCCGCGGTCCACCACGCAGCGCCGCAGGCAGGCGCCGCGGCCCACGGTGACGCCCGGCAGCAGCACCGACCATTCGACCTGCGCCCGCGAATGGACGCGTACATTCGAAAATAGCAAGGTGCGCCAGGCGTGGCCCGAGACGATGCAGCCGCCGGACACCAGCGACTCGATGGCCATGCCGCGGCGGTCGTCCTCGTTGTGTACGAACTTGGCCGGCGGCAGCTGCGGCTGGTAGGTCCAGATGGGCCAGCGCGTGTCGTACAGGTCCAGTTCGGGCACGGTGGCGGTCAGGTCGATGTTGGCGTCCCAGTAGGCGTCGATCGTGCCCACGTCGCGCCAGTACGGCGCGGCGCCCGGCTTCACGCCGACGCAGCTCATGTCGAAGGGGTGGGCCACCGCCTGGCCGTTGCGCACCGCGGCGGGGATGATGTCCTTGCCGAAATCGTGGCTGGAGTTGGGGTCGGCCATGTCGCGCTCCAGCTCCTTGTAGAGGTAGCGCGCGTTGAAGATGTAGATGCCCATGCTGGCCAGCGCGCGGTCCGGCTTGCCGGGCATGGCGGGCGGGTCGGCCGGCTTCTCGACGAAGTCGACGATGCGGCGGCGGTTGTCGATGTGCATCACGCCAAAGGCGGTGGCCTCCATGCGCGGCACCTCGATGCAGCCCACGGTGCATTCGCGCCCCTGGGCCACGTGGTCGGCCAGCATCAGCGCGTAGTTCATCTTGTAGATGTGGTCGCCGGCCAGCACCACCACGTAATCCGCGCCGTAAGCGGCCAGGATGTCCTGGTTCTGGTAGACCGCGTCGGCGGTGCCGCGGTACCAGTGCTCTTCATCGATGCGCTGCTGCGCGGGCAGCAGGTCGACGAACTCGTTCATCTCGCTCTTCAGGAAGGCCCAGCCGCGCTGCAGGTGGCGCAAGAGGCTGTGGCTCTTGTACTGGGTGATGACGCCGATGCGGCGGATGCCGGAGTTCAGGCAGTTCGACAGCGCGAAATCGACGATGCGGAACTTGCCGCCGAAGTACACGCCGGGCTTGGCGCGGCGGTCGGTCAGCGCCTTCAGGCGGCTGCCGCGGCCGCCGGCCAGCACCAGCGCCACGGCGCGCTTGGGCAGGTCCAGGCTGGAAGCGAGTTCGATCGAGGGCATGGCGGGCGTCTCCTCTTTCGCGTGGGATCAGTGAAGGGCAAGGCGTGCGCCCGATGGTGCCACGCTGTCGGGTACTCGCGTTCCGGTTGGAGGCATGAATAATGCATTTCACCCGTCCACTGGAACGCTTCCGAGCGAGGATCTGCCCATGGCCCAAGCACCCGACGCCCCTGCTGACGATGGCTCGTTCACCAGCCGGCTCGACCGGCACCTGCTGGACACGGTGGGCGTGGCGCCGGCCCAGGCGTCCACCGGCGAACTGGCGCAGGCGGTGTCGCAGGTGGTGCGGGCGGACCTGTCGCGGCGCTGGGTGGCCGGCACGCAGGCCGATGCGGCGGCGCGGGCGCGTCGCGTGTACTACCTGTCCATGGAATTCCTGATCGGCCGCAGCCTGGGCAACGCGCTGGCCGCGTTGCAGCTGGAAGGCCCGGCAGCTGAAGCGGCGGCCGCCCATGCGCGGCGACTGGAAGACCTGCAGGCCCAGGAACCCGATGCCGCCTTGGGCAATGGCGGCCTGGGCCGGCTGGCCGCGTGTTTCCTCGATTCGATGGCGGCGGTCGGCCTGCCCTCCTTCGGCTACGGCATCCGCTACGAGTTCGGCATGTTCTCGCAAAGCATCCAGAACGGCGTGCAGGTGGAGCATCCGGACCCCTGGCTGGCCGACGGCACGCCCTGGGAATTCCCGCGCACCGAGGTCACGCACCGCGTGCGTTTCGGCGGCTGGGTGGAACGGGCCGAGTCGCCCGACAGCGCGCCCATCTGGCGCCACGCCGGCGAGGTCTGCGCCAAGGCCTACGACCACGTCGTGCCGGGCCATGGCACCCACCGCGTGGCCACGCTGCGGCTGTGGAAGGCGGCCGCGCCGGCCCACATCGACCTGCATGCCTTCAACAGCGGCGACTACGCGCGTGCGGCCGAGTTCAAGAACGAGTACGAAAACATCTCGTGGGTGCTGTACCCCAACGACAGCACGCCGGCGGGCCGCGAGCTGCGGCTGCGGCAGGAGTACTTCTTCACCTCTGCTTCGCTGCAGGACATCCTGGCCCGCCACCTGGCCGAGCATGGCCAGCTGGGCAACCTGGCCGACCACGCCGCCATCCACCTGAACGACACGCACCCGGCCATCGGCGTGGCCGAGCTGATGCGCCTCCTGGTGGACGAACAAGGCTTCAGCTGGGCACCGGCCTGGGCGATGACGCGGCGCATCTTCAGCTACACCAACCACACGCTGATGCCCGAGGCGCTGGAGACCTGGAGCGTGGGGCTCCTGCAGCAGGTGCTGCCGCGTCATTTGGAGATCATTTTCCGCATCAACCACGACTTCCTGCTGGAAGCCGGCGCGCACCGCCCGGGCGATGCGGAGTTCCTGCGCCGCGTCTCGCTGATCGACGAGCATGGCGAGCGCCGCGTGCGCATGGCGCACCTGGCCATTGTCGGCAGCCACCAGGTGAATGGCGTCTCGGCGCTGCACAGCGAGCTGCTGGTGCACACCATCTTCGCGGACTTCGCCAGTCTCTGGCCGCGGCGCTTCTGCAACGTCACCAACGG
>CBIHPZ010000382.1:0-4656 GCA_966211865.1 uncultured Aquabacterium sp. | reverse complement strand
CTGAAGGACACGCGCGAGAACCTGACCCGCGTCGAAGACATCCTGCGCGAGCTGAACAACAACCTCGAGAAGCTGGAGAAGCAGGCCGAGGTGGCCAGCCAGTACCGCCAGCTGCAGGACGACGGCACGCGCAAGCTGCACTACCTGTGGTTCCTGAAGCAGCGCGATGCGGCCACCGAAGAGGAACGCGTGAAGACGGCGGTGTCCGAGGCCACCAATGCGCTGGAAGCGCGCCTGGCCGAGCTGCGCCACGTCGAGGCCGAGCTGGAGACCATCCGCCAGGCCCACTACGGCGCCAGCGACAAGCTGCACCACGCGCAGGGCGAACTGGCGCAGGCCGCGCTGGAAGTGAGCCGGCTGGAAGAGCGCATCCGCTACGTGGTGGACAGCCGCAACCGCGTGCAGCAGCGCCTGGCCGACCTGCAGGCGCAGACGGCGCAGTGGCAGCAGCGCCGCGGTGATGCCGAGGCCGAGCTGGAAGACATCGCCGCGCAGATCGAGGCCGCGGAAGAGCAGGCCGGCGTGCTGGCCGCGCAGGCCGAAGAGCAGGCCATGCGCCTGCCCGATGCCGAAGAGGCCGTGCGCAACGCGCAGACCCGCGCCAACGAGCAGCGCACCAAGGTCAACGAGGTGCAGCAGCAGATCCAGGTGCTGGCCGCCGACAGCCGCAACATCGACGAGCAGGCCCGCGGCCTGCGCGCGCGGCGCGACCGCCTGTCGGCCGAGGCCAAGAACCTGGCCACGCCCGACCTGCAGAAGCTGGCCGAGCTGAAGGTGCAGGAAGCCGCCGCGGCCGAGGCGCTGCAGACCGCCGAGGCGCGCCTGCACGAGCTGCAGGAACAAGCGCCGGCGCTGGACGAGCAGCGCCGCGCGCAGCAGGAACTGGCCAATGCCGAGGCCCACAAGCAGGCCGACACCGCCGCGCGCCTCACGGCGCTGAAAGCGCTGCAGGAGAAGGTGCAGACCGAAGGCAAGCTCAAGCCCTGGCTGGCCAAGCACGGCCTGGACAGCCTGCAGGGCCTGTGGACCAAGGTGCACATCGAGGCCGGCTGGGAAACCGCGCTGGAAGCCGCGCTGCGCGAACGCCTGAACGCGCTGGAGGTGGGCCGCGTCGAGACCGTGCGCGCCTTTGCCGCTGACGCGCCACCCGCGAAGCTCGCCTTCTACACCCCGCCCCAGGCCGCGATTGCTAACACGCATCAGACGCTGCCACGGCTGTCCGACCTGCTGCGCCTGGGCGATGCCGGCCTGAAGGCGCTGCTGAACGACTGGCTCGAAGGCGTCTACACCGCGGCCAACATCGACGAGGCGCTGGCCGCGCGCGGCAAGCTGACCCATGGCGAGGTCATCATGACCCGCGAGGGCCACGCCGTCGGCCAGTTCTCGGTCAGCTTCTACGCCCCCGACTCCGAGCAGGCCGGCATGCTGGCCCGCGCACAGGAGATCGAGAACCTGGAGCGCCAGGTGCGCGCGCAGGCACTGATTTCCGACGAAGCGCGCAGCGCGCTGGTGCGGCTGGAAGCGGCCTACACCGACGCTGCGCAACGCCTGGTCAGCGCCCGCCGCGAGGCCGCCGAGACCCAGACCCGCGCCCACCAGCTGCACGTCGAACTGCTGCGCCTGACCCAGCAGGCCGAGGCCACCAGCACGCGTCGCGCCCAGCTGGAGGAAGAGCTGCAGGAAGTCGACGCGCAGCTGGAAGCGCTGGAAGAGCGCCGCATGACCGGCGAGGCGCGCTTCGAGGAACTGGACCTGCAGCTGGCCAACACGCAGGAACGCCATGCCGAGCTGGAAGAGGCGGTGATCAACGGCGAACGGCGCTTGAGCGACGCGCGCGAGCAGTTGCGTTCGCTGGAGCGCCAGGCGCAGGAGTCGCAGTTCCAGGCCCGTTCGCTGGCGGCGCGCCGCGGCGAGCTGCAGCGTTCCATCGAGACCGCCCAGCAGCAGGCCGCCAGCAACGCGCAGACCGGCGAGCAGCTGGAACTGGAACTGGGCACGCTGAACGACAGCGCCGCGCAGGCCGGACTGCAGGACGCGCTGTCGCTGAAGGCCGAGCGCGAGAAGGCGCTGGCCGCGCAGCGCAGCGAGTACGACGACCTCTCGGCCAAGCTGCGCCAGGCCGATGAACAGCGGCTGGGTTTCGAGCGCAGCCTGGACCCGCTGCGCGAGAAGATCAACAAGCTGCAGCTGGAAGCGCAGGCGGCGCAGCTGGGCGGCGCGCAGTACCTGGAACAGCTGACCGCGGCCAACGTCGACCTGCAGGCACTGGCCGCCGACGTGGCCGCCAACAACGTGAAGCTGTGGGGCCTGCAGGGCGAGATCGACCGCATCAACCGCGAGATCGCCTCGCTGGGCGCCGTGAACCTGGCGGCGCTGGACGAGCTGACCGCGGCGCGCGAGCGCAAGACCTTCCTCGACGCGCAGAACGCCGACCTGAACGACGCCATCAAGACGCTGGAAGACGCGATCCACAAGATCGACCTGGAGACGCGCGACCTGCTGGCCAAGACCTTCAACCTGGTCAACGAGCAGTTCGGCCGCATGTTCCCGTCGCTGTTCGGCGGGGGCACCGCCAAGCTGCAGATGACCGGCGACGAGATCCTCGATTCCGGCGTGCAGGTGATGGCGCAGCCGCCCGGCAAGAAGAACTCCACCATCCACCTGCTGTCCGGTGGCGAGAAGGCGCTGACCGCCATCGCGCTGGTGTTCGCGATCTTCATGCTGAACCCGGCGCCCTTCTGCCTGCTGGACGAGGTGGACGCGCCGCTGGATGACGCCAACACCGAGCGTTATGCCCGGCTGGTGAGCGAGATGTCGATGAAGGGCACGCAGTTCCTCTTCATCAGCCACAACAAGATCGCGATGGAAATGGCCGAGCAGCTGATCGGCGTGACCATGCAGGAGCAGGGCGTGTCGCGCATCGTGGCGGTGGACATGGAAGCCGCGGTCGGCATGGTGGAAGCGGCATGAGCGGTACGGGAAGCGGTGGCCTGAGCCTGACCGTGCTGCTGGCCATCGTCGGCGCGCTGGTGCTGCTGGCGGTGGTCGCACATGGCGCGTGGTCGGCGCGCAAGGCCAGCCCGCGCCGGGCCGAACCCGTGCCGGAACCGCCGCGGGTGGAGCCGGTGCTGTCGCGCCACGACGAACCGGAACTGGCCGTGGCCGACCCCGCCGCGCTGCCGGAGTTGAAGATCACGCCCCGCAAGGCGAGCGCTCGGCTCGACCCGCTGATCGACGCCATCGCGCCGATCACGCTGGACGCGCCCATCAGCGGCGAGATGGCGCTGACCCACCTGCCGCCTTCGCGCCGCGCCGGCACCAAGCCCTTCCTGATCGAGGGGCTCAATGCCGAAAGCGGCGACTGGGAACTGCCCGCGTCCGGCCAGCGCTACAGCGAGTTCCAGGCGGGCGTGCAGATGGCCAACCGCAGCGGCGCGCTGAACCAGATCGAGTTCTCCGAGTTCGTGCAGAAGCTGCAGGGCTTCGCCGACGGCGTGGGCGGCATGGTGGAAGTGCCGGACATGATCGACGTGGTGAACCGCGCCCGCGAACTGGACGCCTTCGCCAGCGAGCACGACGCGCAGCTGGCGGTGAACCTGCGCGCCAACGGCGCCGCCTGGTCGGTGGGCTACGTGCAGCAGTGCGCCGGCCGCCGCGGCTTCGTGCCCGGCGTGTTGCCGGGGCGGCTGGTGCAGCCGTCCAACGAAGAGGGCGCGCCGCCGGTGCTGGTGCTTGGCTTCGACGCCCAGGCTGCGCTGGCCGACGACCCCAACATCGCCGCGGTGCGGCAGGTCACCCTGTCGCTGGACGTGCCGCAGACGGCCGAAGCGGCCGAGCCGTTCCCCGCCTGGCATGAAGCGGCGCGCATCCTGGCCGCCGACATGGACGCGGCGGTGGTGGACGACCAGGGCCGGCCGATCACGCTGCATGCCTTTGCCTCCATCGGCGAGGACCTGAAGATCCTCTACCGCAAGCTGGAAGAACGCGACCTGGCCGCCGGCTCCACCGCGGCACGGCGCCTGTTCAGCTGAGGCCCGGCGGCAGCCGCAGGCCGCGGCTGCCCGGGGGCCGGCCCGGGCCATCAAGCGCATCGCTCGTTCCGGTGGCACCGTCCGCGGTGCCGGCGCCGTGTATCCCGTGCCGGGCACCGCCCTTGCCATCCCAGCACATGCTTGATTGCCTGGTCATCGGGGCGGGGCCGGCCGGCTTGACGGCGGGCGTCTACCTGCGGCGTTTCCACCGCGCCGTCCGTGTCGTGTCGCTGCCCGACAGCCGTGCGCTGAAGATCGAGTGCTCGCGCAACGTGCCCGGGTTTCCGGACGGGATATCGGGATCCGGCCTGCTGCAGCGTTTGCGGCAACAGCTCGCGGCTTTTGGCGGCGAGGTCGTCGAGGCCGAGGTCCACGCGCTGCGCCGTGAAGGCGAGGCCTTCGTGGCGGAGATCGACGGCCAGCGGCTGCGGTCGCGGCGGGTGCTGCTCGCCACGGGCGTGAAGGACGTCGAGCCGCTGCTGCCGGGCACCGACGTGCTGCGGCGCCAGGCGCTGCTGCGCCAGTGCCCTGTCTGCGATGGCTATGAACACAGCGGCCGGCGCATTGCGGTGCTGGGCCGCGGCGACCACGGCGCGCGCGAGGCGCTGTTCCTGCGCCGCTTCAG
>CBIHPZ010000381.1:0-4657 GCA_966211865.1 uncultured Aquabacterium sp. | reverse complement strand
CTGGTCGTTGTAGACCAGCAGCTGCGACGCCTGCGTGGCCGCCGGGCCGATGGCCAGTTGCGCGGCGGTGATCGGGCCGGTGCCGGTGAAGCTGCCAAAGATCGAGCGGTCCAGCACGATGGTGTCGGCCGCGTGGTCGAAGTCGGCGATGCGGTCGACGTTCTTCTTCAGCGCCGCGTCGAAGACGAAGCGGTCGGCGCCCGGGCCGCCGGTCAGCACGTCGGTGCCGGGGCCGCCGGACAGGGTGTCGTCGCCGGCCAGGCCCAGCAGCGTGTCGTCGCCGGCGCCGCCGCGCAGCTCGTCGCCCCAGGCGCTGCCGGTCAGGGTGTTGTCTTTCTTGGTGCCGGCCAGCGTGAAGCCGAAGCCCACGGCCGCGCTGGCCACCTGCTCGGGCGTGCCCAGGGCATCGGTGTAGCGGGCCAGCAGCGTGATGGACTGGCCGGCCTGCGCGGCGGTGAGCGTGAGCGTGGGCCCGGTGGCCAGGTCCACGCCGTCGGCCTGCCATTGCCAGCTGATGGTGCCCAGGCCGTCGGCGTCGGCCAGGGTGTGCTGGGCGCTCAGCGTCTGGCCTTGCGCCACGGTGCCGCCGATGCTCACGCTGCCGGTGGGCGCGTCGTTGACGTTGGCCACGGTCTGCGCGGCGCTGGTGAAACCGGTGCTGCCGCCGAGCGGATCGGTGGTGGTGGCCAACACGCGCAGCTGCAGGCCGACGAAGCTCTGGTCGTCGGGAATGACGAAGGCCGCGGCCGTGGCGCCGGCGATGTCGGCCCAGGTGCCGCCGCTGTCCAGCTGCCACTGGAAGCTGGTGCTGACCGGGCCGTCCGGGTCGCTGATGCCGGTGGTGCCGGCGTGCAGGGTGGCGCCTTCGCGCACGCTGCCTTCAAGCGTTAGCGTTCCTGTGGCCTCGTGGTCGACCGGGGCCGCGGGCTGCACGACGAAGAGCTGCGTGGCGGCCTGCGCGCCGCCCTGGCCGTCCACCACCTGGTAGTTCAGTTCCACCGGGCCGGCATAACCGGGCGCGGGCACGAGGGTGAAGCTGCCGTCGGCGTTGGCCGTCACCTGGGCCTTGTCGGCCACCAGGCCGGTCACGGCCAGCGCGTCGCCGTCGGCGTCGCTGAAGCCGGCCAGCAGCGTGGCGGCGGCGATGGTGCAGCTGCCGTCTTGCTGAACGGGCGCCAGGGTGGCGGTGGCGAAGCCGGTGGGCGCCTGGTTCAGGTGCACGCTGAGGTCGGCCAGCGTGGTGGACAGGCCGCCGTTGAGGATGTCGGCCCAGACCGTGGTGATGCCGAGCACCGTGGTGGCCTCGAAGATGTTCCAGTTGCGGTCCTGGATCTCCACCACCACCGGGTCGTCGGCCGGCAGGCCCAGGATGCCGGCGATGTCGTTCAGGTCGGTCAGGTCGAGGGTCTGGCCCGCCATGCCGGCGAACACCACGGCCTGGGCCACGGCCAGGCCGCTCTGGTCGCCGGACAGCGAGCCCAGCACGGCCAATTGGACGGCGGTCTTCTCGACCGCGAAGGCGGCCGCATCGGCCGGCGGCGCGTTGGGCGGGCTGGCCTGCAGCGCGGCCCAGGCGTCGTGGTGCAGCAGGTTGATGGCCGGGGCAATGCCCAGCACCGTGTGCACGTACTGCGAAGCCAGGTTGGGCGACACGCCCAGCGCGATGGCATTGGCCAGCAGCGTGGTCAGCGGGTTCATCACGCTGGCGCCGGCCGGTGCGGCCAGCACCAGCAGCTCCACCGTGAAATCGCCGTCGTCCGAGGCGACGAAGGCCTTGGCGTCGCTGACGGGTGCCTCGGCGTGGCCCTTGCCGTCGATGAAGGACGCGCTGGCGCGGATCTGGTGCCCGGCATCACCGGCGCCGACGGTGTAGCTGTTGCCGCTGGCGCCGCTGATGGCGGTCCAGCTCAGGCCGCCATCGGCGGACGACTGCCACTGGTAGGCCACGGCGCCGGCAATGCTGTCGGGGTCGCTCACCGTGGCGGTCAAGGTCTTGCCTTCGGCCGCGATGCCGGTGACGAACACGGTGCCCGGGCTGTTGCTGGGCGGCGTGGTGCCGGGGTCGGTGACGGGCACCAGCGTGCCGCTGGCATCCACGCTGAACAGGCCGTCGCTGAACTTCAGCAGCTCCACGCCCAGCAGCGTGTCGCTGCCGTCGCTGCCGCCCGCTTTGGCCGTTATGGTGGTGGTCGTGCCGGCCACGCTCAGCTGGTAGGCGGTGCTGGGGCCGGCGTAGGCGGCGGTGTCGGTGCCGTCGCCGCCGTCGAGCAGGTCGTCGCCGGCGTCGCCCTTGAGCTGGTCGTTGCCGCTGCCGCCGTACACGCTGTCGTCGCCCGGGCCCGCCACCACGATGTCGTCGCCCGCACCGGCGTAGGCGATGTCGTTGCCGGCCTGGAGGTCAAAGTACTCGTCCTTCGCGCTGCCGGTCACGGTGTTGGCGCTGTCGTCGCACACCGTGCCGGGGCTCACCACGCCCGAGCCGGGAATGGTGCCCGCGCTGAGGTTGGCGATGAAGAGACCGCTGTCGTAGATGTGGTCGCCGGTGTCGGCAATGGCGATCTTGATGTGGTTGGTGGCGCCGCCCGGCAGGATGGGCGCGACGATCTTCAGCACGTGGCTGACGCCGTCGTATTCGATCGGCAGGGCATTGGCCGGTTGCTCGTTGTCCTGGAAATAGCCGGCGGCCAGGTTGGCGCTGACCACGCTCAAGGGGTGCAGCGGGTCGTGGTTGAACAGCGCGTAATTGACGCCGTTCACCATGACCACCGCGCAATCGACGAACTGGTCCACCCATTCCGGGTATTCGTCGGAGCCGAACACCAGGTCGAAGCTGACCGAGGTGGCATGGGGGTCGCTGACGCTGAAGTCGAACGACAGCGTGGTGGCGTCGAAGGACTGCGTCTGGAAGACGGTGTTGACCACCGCGTCGATGTCCGCGTCGCCGTTGTAGAAGGGCCCGGCGCCGCTGTTGTCGCGGCCGAACCAGGGCATGGTGTTGCTGGTGCCGGGCGTGGTGCCGGAGGTGATCAGCAGGCCGGCGCCGATGCCCAGGGCCGCCAGCGAGCCGTCGTAGACATTGACGCTGCTGCCGGAGCCGTCGGCCGTCCAGTGCAATTGAATGGATGCGGCATGGATGGTGATGCCGCCGCTGGGCGACAGGGCGGCCACCAGCGCGGTGTCGCCGTTGCCGTTGCCGTTGTAGGGGGTGAATGCAGCCATGGTTCAACTCCTCGTCAATGCCTGCGTGATGCACTGCCGGGCCGGCTGTGGGCCGGCCCTGGCGCGATGGCGGCGTTGTACGCAGCGGAGATAAGTCGAGGCTTAACGGGCCTGGGGCGGGGTCCCCAGTGGCCGCGGCCGCTCAGTGCGGCAGGTGCGCGGTGACCTCCAGCCCGCCCAGCGTGACCGAGCGCGCGAAGTGAAGGCCGCCACCGGCGGCTTCGACGATGTCGCGGGCGATGGCCAGGCCCAGGCCGTGCCCGGGCATCGACTCATCGGCGCGCTGCCCGCGCGAGCCCAGCACCGCCAGCATCTCGTCCGGGCAGCCGGGGCCGTCGTCGGCCACGACGATGGTCAGCCCATGCGCGTCGTGGCGGATGTCGATGACGGCCCGGTGGGCGGCCCATTTGCAGGCGTTGTCGGCCAGCGTGCCGATCAGTTCCAGCAGGTCTTCGCGTTCGAAGGGCAGCAGGCCCGCGGGCGCATGCCACTCGATCGCCAGCGCCTTGCCGCCGTGGATGCGGCGCAGCAGCTCCACCAGCGCCGGCAGCTCGGCCTGGGGCTCGAAGCGGGTGCCGCTTCGCTGGTCGCCGGCCAGGCGGGCGCGTTTCAGTTCGCGCTCGACGCGGGTGCGAACGGCCTCGGCCTGCTGCCGCAGCGGCTGCTGCAGGTCGGGATGCGCGGCGAGGCGCGGGTCGTCGAGCAGGCGGAACAGGCCCGCCAGCGGCGTCTTCAGCGCGTGCGACAGGTTGCCGATGGCGGTGCGCGATTGCTGCAGCCGCTGCTCGACGAAGGCCATCAGGCGGTTGATCTCGTCGACCAGCGGCTGGATCTCGGCCGGCGCGCCGGCGATGTCGACCGCACGGCCGCCGGCATGCAGCTGCAGGAGGGCGCCGCGTATCGATTCCAGCGGCCGCAGCGCGTGGCTGATCTCGCGCGATTGCAGGGCCAGTGCGCCCATCAGCACCAGCAGCGAGGCACCGAAGAACAGCAGCCGGAACTGCAGCAGCTGCCGGTGCAGGTCGCTCAGGTCTTCGGCCACGGCCAGCGTCAGCTGCCGGCCGTGGCCCGCAGCCACCGGACGCGCCAGCACCAGCAGCGGCTGGCCCTGCGGCCCATCGGCGCGGCTGACCGCTTCGGCATTCACCCGCGGCGGCTCGAAGGGCGGCGCCGCGCCGAACGATGCCGAATGGATGCGCTGGCCGCCGTCGTGGAGCACGAAGTAGTGGCCGGAATACGGCCGCCCGTAGACCACGCCGGCGACCCGGCTGTCCACCTGCAGCGCGCCCTGCGGGCCCCACGACAGCGCGGCGGCCAGCGAATCGGCATCGTGCTGAAGGCGGGTCTGCATCTCGCTTTCTCCGACGTGCACGATCATGCGGTCGGCAATGAACCACTGCGCGACGAAGCCGCCCAGCAGCACCAGCACCACGCGGCG
>CBIHPZ010000380.1:0-4660 GCA_966211865.1 uncultured Aquabacterium sp. | reverse complement strand
GCCAGCGTCACGACCAGCGACAACACCATCACCCCGGGAGAAGGCAACGACGTGATCGTGCTGGGCACGACCGTTGGCACCGATGCCCTGCTGTCGAGCAACGACCGTGTCGTGTACAGCGGCACGTTCGGCAACGACACCATCGTGCACTTCAAGGCTGGCGTGGCTACCGCCGGCGGCGACGTGCTGGTGCTGTCGGCCCTGGGCGGCAGCATCCTGGGCACGGCGTTCAACGTCGACAAGTCGATCAACGTGGCGACGGAAGTCACCGCAACGAACGGCACGGCTGCCCTGGTGGCCGGTCTGTTCGCTGATTCGGCGACCGCTCAGACGCACGTCTACATCGCCGTCGACACCACGACGAACATCGGCAAGGTTTACGCCGTGACCGACGCCGCTGGCGTGGGTTCGGGCAGCGTCTCGGCCACCCTGGCCGGCACGATCGACCTGGCCGACACGCTGTGGAGCACGCTGACCGTCGACAACTTCGCCTGAGCGAAGTGATGCATTCCCGGCTTTCGGGTCGGGAATGTGCCGGGTGGTGATTCGCCCGGCGTCGTCAATCAAGGCCGCATTGGGAAACCAATGCGGCTTTTTCGTTTAGTGAGTAGATGCAGTCCGCCTGGCCTGATGGGCCGGACTGTTGAGAGACCCCTCAGCGTCGCCTGATTGCGCGACTGTTGGCCTGGCTGAACGGCGTGAGTGAACTGCCTGAGTGGATGGGTCTGGATGGCCCGCTCTCGAAGGTGATGGCGGATGGGCGCACTCTTGCTGCGCTGGCCATTGATGATTTCCATCAGGGACACTCAAGTAAAAATCTTCATATAAGGACCTGCTACACTCCGCCCCCGTGAAGCCTCAGGTCATCTTGAACATCGCCCTCCAACCGGGGCAGACCGAGCGGCTCGTCCATTTGCAGCAGATGTTTGCCCAGGCCTGTAATCACCTTGCGCCGATCGTCCAGCAGACGCGCTGCTGGAATCGCGTGGCCCTGCATCACATGGCCTACCGCGGCCTCCGCGACCAATTCCCGGCGCTGGGATCCCAAATGGCCTGCAATGCCATCTATTCGGTATCGCGCACCTGCCGCGCCCTGTTCCAGAACCCGGGCAGCCCGTATTCATTGACCAAGCTCGGCAATGCCCCATTGCCGCGGGTCCTGTTCCTTCCCCAATCGCCCGTCTATTTCGATCGCCACACGCTGAGCCTGAAGAACGGCCGCGCGTCGATGTACACGCTGGACGGGCGCATCAAGTTCAACCTGGACCTCGACGAGGACCAGGAAGCCCGTTTCCGCACCTCCCGCCTGCGCGAAATCGTGATGAGCGCGCAACCCACGGGCCTCGTGCTCAGCTTCACCTTCGACGATTCCCAGTCGACCCCGGCCACCGAGGCCGACGACGATCAACCCAGCGCCGACATGCCCGAGTACGTCCTCGTCACTGACAACCCGTTGCCGGCGGTCGCACTGGCGGCCCTGCAGGCAGACCACCACAAGGAGGCTCGGCCATGAGCCCAACACCCAATCCAGGAGCGCCGCGGACCAGCATCGTGCTGGCCGTGGTCCTGGCCCAGCGCCTGCATCTGCGGCGCGCCGTCTGGCTCAGTTTCATCATCGGCGTGCTGCTGCTGCTGGTGCCGTCCTGGTACATGTTCGAGGTCTACGGCCGCGTGCTGAACAGCCGCAACACCAGCACCTTGCTGTGGCTGCTGGTGATGGTGATGGGCGTCTACGTCGTCGTCGAACTGCTGGACCTGGTGCGCGCGCGCGTGCTGCACGAGGCCGCTGAAGGCTTCAACCGCGTGATGAAGCAGACCGTGTTCGACGCGGTGTTCCAGGCCAACCTGAAGAAGCTGCCAGGCGGTTCGCACCAGCCCTTCAACGACCTCAAGCAGCTGCGCGACTTCATCGCGTCGCCCTTCATCACCTCCATGCTCGACATCCCGGCCGCGCTGATCTGCCTGGCGCTGCTGTTCGCCCTCGGCTTCTGGCTGGGTGTCGTGGCGCTGGTGGGGGCGGCCATCCAGGGCTGGCTCATCTGGCTGACGCAGCGCCGCACCATGCCCTTGCTCCAGGGTGCCATGGTGGCTTCGATGGAAGCGCAGAACTACGCCATGAGTGCGCTGCGCAATGCGCAGGTCATCGAGTCGATGGGCATGCTCGGCCGTGTCCATGCACGCTGGGTGAAGCGGCAGAAGAAGTTCCTGGCCAAGCAGAGCGAGGCCTCCGACTACGCCGGCATCACTTCGGCTGTCGCGAAGATGCTGCAACTGATGCAAGGCTCCGTGCTGCTGGGCGGCGCCACCTGGGTGAACCTGCACGGCGGCCTGTGGGGCGGCGCCGGCATGGTCATCATTGCCTCCATCCTCGGCGGCAAGGCGCTGGCCCCTCTGGCCCAACTCGTCTCCCAGTGGCGCCTCCTCATCCAGGCCCGTGACGCGCAGCAGCGCATGGACAACCTGCTGTCGAACTATGTCGCGCCCGCGCCGGGCATGCCCTTGCCGGCTCCCAAGGGCAAGCTGGTGGTCGAAGACGTGCACGCCGGCCCGCCCGGCAGCCCGCTGCGCATCCTGCAGGGCGTGAAGTTCTCGGCGATGCCGGGCGAGCTCACGCTCATCATCGGCCCCACGGCCACCGGCAAGAGCACGCTGGCCCGGCTCCTCGTGGGCGTGTGGCCCGCCACGATCGGCAAGGTCCGGCTGGATGGCGCCGACGTCTACGCCTGGGACAAGCAGGAGCTGGGCCCGCACATGGGCTACCTGCCCCAGAACGTCGAGCTCTTCGACGGCACGCTGGCCGAGAACGTGGCCCGCTTCGGCGAGGTCGACATGGAGAAGGTGAAGGCCGCCATCGAGATCACCGGCCTGCGCTCCATGGTGGAAGCACTGCCGGAAGGCTACGAGACCCGCATCGGCGACGACGGCGCCGTGCTGTCCGGCGGCCAGCGCCAGCGCCTGGGCCTGGCCCGTGCGCTCTACGGCAATCCCAAGGTGTTGGTGCTGGACGAGCCGAATGCCAGCCTGGATGCGGCCGGCGACAAGATCCTGCTCGAGCTCATCGGGCAGCTCAAGCGTGCGGGCGTGACGGTGGTCGCGATCACGCACCGGAATTCCCTCATGCCCGCAGTCGACAAGATCGTGCTCCTCCACGAAGGCAAGGTGATGGCCTTCGGCCCGCGCGACGACGTGCTGGCCGCCATCGCCAAGGCCAATGAGCAGGCCCGCGCGCAAGCGGCCGCTGCCGCCAGGCCCCCCGCGCCGTCCGGCGGCGTGACCGTTCCCCTGGCCGTCACTCCCCTCGCCCAACCGGGAGCCAAGGCATGAGCGCCACGTCCTCCACCCCCGTGAAGCCGATGAACGAACCGCCGTTGAAGCCGCTGCTGATGGGCTTTCGCCGCGAGGTGATCTGGGTCGCCGTCTTCGGCGTCTTCTCGAACCTGCTGATGTTGACGCCCACGCTGTACATGATGCAGGTCTTCGACCGCGTCATGATGAGCAACAGCGAGTACACGCTGGCGGCCTTGTCGCTGCTGGCCGTGGCGCTGTTCCTGGTGATGGGTTTCGCTGATTGGGCCCGCGCCCGGCTGCTGGTGCGCGTGGGCACCCGCTTCGACCTGCTGGTCCAGCGCAGCATCTTCAACGCCACCTTCGACGCCAAGCTGCGCAGCACCACCGGCTCCAACCCGCAGGCGCTGAACGACCTGACGCAGCTGCGCCAGTTCCTGACCGGCAACGGCATTTACGCAGCGGTGGACACGCCCTGGGTGCTGGTCTTCGCCGCGGCGCTGTACCTGATCCACCCCTGGCTGGGCTACACCGCGGCGGCCTTCGTCGTGGTGATGCTGAGCGTCGCGGTGGTGGGCAGCCGGCTGATGGCGCCGCTGCACGAGAAGGTGCAGGCGGCGCAGGTCGACAGCAACACCTACCTGGCGGGCAAGCTGCGCAATGCCGAGACCGTCGAGGCCTTCGGCATGCTGAAGCACCTGCGCCAGCGCTGGCTCACGATCCACGATCGCCAGACCGAGCTGCAGACGCACGCCCAGGAAGCCACGCACCGCCTGCAGACGGCGACCAAGTTCGTGCAGTACGCGCAGCAGTCGCTGGTGCTGGCGCTGGGCGCGGTGCTGGCCATCGGCGGCCACATCAGCGCCGGCGCCATGCTGGCCTGCAATGCCTTGATGGGCAATGCGCTGCGCCCGATCGGCCTGGCGGCCGGCAGCTGGGGCCAGTTCGTGGAGGCACGCGCCGCCTACCGCCGCATCAATCAGCTGTTATCTGAAAACCCGCCGCGTGCCGAAGGCGCCGACGACGTGCCCGAACTGAAGGGCCAGGTCAGCTTGCGCGGCCTGGTGGCCAAGGCGCCGGGGCGCCAGCAGCCGATCCTGAAGGGCCTGGACCTGGATTTCCAGGCGGGCGAGGTCGTGGCCATTGTCGGACCTTCCGGTGCCGGCAAGTCCACGCTGGCGCGTTGCCTGATGGGCATCTGGCCCGACACCGAAGGCGAGGTGCTGCTCGACGGCACGCCGCTGAAGTCCTGGTCGCGCGAGGCGATCGGCGCGCGCATGGGCTACCTGCCGCAGGACATCGAGCTCTTCGACGGCACGATCGAAGAGAACATCGCGCGCTTCACCGACGACCAGGAAAAGCTGGTGATCGAGGC
>CBIHPZ010000379.1:0-4676 GCA_966211865.1 uncultured Aquabacterium sp. | reverse complement strand
CGGAAGGCCCGGCCCGCCTGCGCCCGCTGCTGGCCGCCGATGCCGCGGCCGGCCGCCTCAGCGTGCGCGACGAAGCACACCGCAGCACCGTCTCCGTGCCCGCGGCGCAGCTCTTCGACGGCGCCGGCACCCAGCCGGCAGCGGATGCGGCGGCGCTGCTGGCGCGCATCGGCACGGCCTTGTCCGCGCATGGCGGCAAGGTGGTGGTGGTCGGCCACACCGACGGCAGCGACCGCCGCAGCGCGCGCCTGCCCTCGGCCTGGCACCAGTCCTTCGAATGGGCCAGGGAGACGGCGGCTGCATTGGGCCGCAACCTGCCGCCGCAGCGCCTGGCGGTGGAGGGCGCGGCGGACCAGCCAGACACCGGGCCCGCGGCCGCGCTGCCCCGGCGGCGCGTGGACATCGTGCTGTACCCATGACCAGCCCGCCGGACCTGCCCCAGCCCGGCCCGAGGCGGCCGGCCCCCGTTGGGGACCATGCGGCGCGCCCGTCGCGCGAGGGCGGGTCGTCCCCCTGGCTGCCCCGCCTGCAGACGCTGGCCAACGCGGCCGGCGCCGCGCTGCTGCTGTGGCTGGCCGCGCCGCTGCTGTCGCTGAACGGCCGGCATCCGTTCGACGGCCATGCCGAACGCGCGGCGCTGCTGGCCGTCATCGCCGGCACGCTGGGCCTGGCCCTGCTGCTGCGGCGCGGGCTGCGGCGGCGGCGCAATGCGCAGCTCTTTGCCCGGCTGCAGCAGGGCGACAAGGCCGAGCAGGCGCTGGCCCAGCGCTTTGCCGACGCCATGCAGATGCTGCGCGCCGGCCTGGCCGCGGCCGGCAGCGCCCCCGCGCACTGGTGGCAGCGGCGGCAGCAGGTGTACCAGCTGCCGTGGTACCTGTTCATCGGCGCGCCGGGGGCGGGCAAGACCACGGCGCTGCTGAACGCGGGCCTGCGTTTTCCGCTGGCCGAACGCCTGGGCGCGGCACCCGTGGCCGGCGTGGGCGGCACGCGGCAGTGCGACTGGTGGTTCACGGATGAGGCCGTCTTCATCGACACCGCCGGCCGCTACACCACGCAGGACAGCCGCGGCGACCAGGACGCCTCCGAATGGCGCGTCTTCCTGCAGCTGCTGCGGCGCTACCGCGCGGTGCAGCCGATCAACGGCGTCATCGTCACCGTCAGCGCGCCCGACCTGCTGGCGGGCGGCGCCGAACTGGCGCACCAGGCCGCGGCGGTGGACCGCCGCCTGCAGGAGCTGCGCACGCAGCTGGGCCAGAGCTTCCCGGTGTATGTGCTGGTCACCAAGGTCGACCTGCTGGCCGGTTTCATCGAGCACTTCGGCGACTTCGACGCCACGCAGCGGCAGCAGCCCTGGGGCATAACATTTGAATGGCGCGGCAACGCGGCGGCCGTGCTGGATGACCTGGCCGCGCGCCTGGCCGAGCTGCCCGCGCGCGTGGCCGCCGCCGTTCCCCAGCGACTGCAGGCCGAGCCCCTGCCCGAGCGCCGCGCCGCCATCTACCTGTTCCCGGCGCAGGTCGAATCGCTGCTGCCGGCGCTGGACGAATTCACGCGCCGCGCCTTCCGCCACGCGGCCGACGGGCCGCCGCAGCCGCTGCGCGGCATCCACTTCAGCAGCGGCACGCAGGAAGGCAACCCGATCGACCGCGTCATTGGCGAACTGGGCCGCAGCTACGGCTTCGCCCCGCGGGTGCGCGAAGCGGCACCGGGGCAGGGCAAGGCCTTCTTCCTGGCCGGCTGGCTGCGGCAGCTGGTGATTGCCGAGGCGCCGCTGGCCGGCTTCAGCCTGGCGCGCCGCCGGGCACGCCGCCGCCTGGAAACCGCCTTGGGTGGCGCCGCCGCCCTGGCCATGCTGCTGGCCTGCGCCGGCTGGGTGCACAGCTACCGCGCCAACCGCGACTACGTGGCCGCGGTGCGTGAACGCGTGGACCGGGTGATGCAGCAGGTGGGTCCCGCGCGCGACGGCCGCATCGACCGCCTGCTGCCGCTGTACGCGCTGCTGGACCAGCTGGCGGCCAGCGGCGGCATCGACCCCGACAGGCCGCCGCCGGGCCTGGGCCTGGGGCTGTTCCAGGGGCCGCGGCTCGCGCTGTCGGCCGAGCAGACCTACCACCGCGTGCTGGACCGCACTTTCGCGCCGCTGGTGGTCGACCGCCTGGCCGCCGCCGTGCGGCAGGAACGCGACGCCGCCACCCGCTACGAGGCCCTGCGCGTGGCACTGATGCTGGTGACCCCCGAACGCCTGCAGCGCGGCGAGGTGCGGCGCTGGGCCGAGCATGCCTACACCGCCCCCGGCAGCGCGGCCGTGGCGCCCGGCGCCGGCGAGCAGCAGGACTGGCTGCGCCATTTCGACGCGCTGCTGGAGCGCAATGCGGTGCTGGAAGTGATGCGCCTGGACGACGCCACCGTGCAGGCCGCCCGCGCCGCCTTGGCGGCGGTGCCGCTGGAACAGCGCGTGCACGACCGCCTGCTGCGGCGTGCGCGTGAACGCATCGGCGCCGGCGCGCCCGCGCTGCCCGAACTGCTGGGGCCCGCGGCGGTGCTGGCCTTCGCGCCGGCCGATGCGGCCTCCGCCCCGGCGGCCATGGCCGCGTCTTTCACGCGCCAGGGGTGGCGCGAGGTCATCGAGCCCGCGCTGGAGCCCACCATCGCCGAGCTGGCCGACGAAGCGGCCTGGGTGCTGGGCGACCGCTCGCCCGCCCTGCAGCGCCTGACGGCCGAGCGCGAGGCACGCGCGCCCATCGCCCAGGCGGTGGCGCAGCGGCATGCCGCCGCCACCGCCGCCGCCTGGGACCGGCTGCTGGGCGGGCTGGCCCTGCAGCCGCCGGCCGACGCCGAGGCCCTGTCGCGCTTCGCCACCGAGCTGGCCGCAGCCGATTCGCCGCTGCGGCTGCTGGTGCGCCGCCTGGCCACCGAGTTCGCTGCGCCGGGCCCGCCGGTGGCGGCGGCTGCCGGCGGCGCGGCTTCGAGCGCGGGCGGGCGTGACGTGCCACCGGCCGCAGCCGCGGCCGCGGTGTCGCCCGCCGAGGCGGCGTATGCGGCTGCCATGGCCGCTCACTTCGGCAGCTTGGCAGGCTATGCCGTGGCGGCCGCCACCCCCGGCTCCGGCGCCCTGGACCGCCTGCTGCCAGCGCTGCCCGCCGCGCTGCAAGACCCCGCCGGGTCACGCGCCACCGAACTGCTGCGCGACCTGCGCGCTGAAGCCACCGCCGCGCCGCCCCCGCTGCGCGGCATGTGGCAGGCCTTGGCCGACGCGCTGGCCGGCACGCAGCGCCGCGCGCAGGAACGCCAGCTGGGCAGCAGCCTGGCCGAGCTGGCGCAGGCCTGCCGCCGCCTCACCGCCGACCGCTATCCCTTCTCGACCGCCGCCACGCGCGACCTGCCGTACGCCGACTTCGCGCGGCTCTTCGGCCCGCAAGGCCTCTTCGACGGCGTGTTCCGCCAGCAGCTGGCCGCGCGGGTCGACAGCAGCCAGCGCCCCTGGCGCCTGCGCGACGAGCCGTCCCCGCCCGCCCAGGCCCAGGCCGCGCTGCGTTCCTTCGAGATGGCCGAGGACATCCGGCGTTTGTTCTTTCCTGCCGGCCGCGGCCTGCCGCAGCTGCGCCTGCAGTTGACCCCCGCGTCGATGGACGCCGAGCTGCTGCTGTTCAGCCTGGACGTCGACGGCCAGCTGCTGCGCTATGAAAACGGCCCGCGCCGCGCCAAGCCGCTGCTGTGGCCGGGCCCCGCGGCCACGCAGAAGGTGGTGCTGCGCATCCTGCCCGCCGGGCCCGGCGGCGTGGGTGCCGAGGTGCATGAAGGACCCTGGGCCCTGCTGCGCGTGCTGCAGCGCGATGGCGCGCTGCGTCCCGGTCCTGCGCGCACGGCGGCCGCGCGCGTGGCCGTGGACGGCCGCGCGCTGCAGCTGGACGTGCAGGCCGACGGGCCCGGCAGCGTGGCGCTGCTGAACGAGCTGGGGCGCTTCCGTTGCCCCGAGCCCTGGTGACGGGGCCGGGCGCAAGGTGGACGAGGTGGTGCAGGTCCTGAAAGGGAGGCAGCCATGGGCGAGGTGCTGACACATGCGATCGGCTGGTACGGCAAGCTGCCCTGGGTCGGCGACTTCGTCGGCCACGGCCTGCCTTGGCAGCGCACCTGGGACACCTGGCTGCAGCGCAGCCTGCCCGCGGCCGAAGCGCAGTGGGGCCACGCCGCGCTGCGCCAGCGCGTGCGCGGCATGGCACCGTGGCAGCTGCTGCTGCCGGCCGCCGACGACCAGGGCGCGGCCTGGTGCGGCATCGTCGCCGGCTCCACCGACCGCGTGGGACGCGTCTTTCCGGTGCTGGTGGCGGAAGCGCTGCCGCAAGCGGTGCTGGACCCGATGCCGCTGCGGCGCCTGCAGGCCCGCATGCTGGCGCTGAGCGACTGGCTCTGGGACGCCGCGCGCTACGAGTCGCTGGAGCAGTTCGAAGCCGGCGCCGAGGCCTGGGCCGCCACGGCGTGGCCCGTGAACGAAGGGCCCGTGCGCGGTGCCGATGGCCCGCCCGACACGGTGTCGGACCTGCTGCGTTCACATGCCGGCACCGCGTCGTTCTGGTGGCGCACCGAGCCGGTGGCCGACGTGCGGCAGCCGCTGTGCGGCACCTGGCCGCCGGCCGAAGGCGTGCTGCTGCGCCTGCTGGACACGGACGCGCACTTCA
>CBIHPZ010000378.1:0-4679 GCA_966211865.1 uncultured Aquabacterium sp. | reverse complement strand
CCCGATGAGCGAACTCAATCCCTTCAAGGCCGCGCTGGCGCGTGGCGACAAGCAGGTGGGCCTGTGGCTCTCCATGGGCGAGCCCTACGCGGCCGAGCTGTGCGCGAGCACCGGCTTCCAGTGGCTGCTGATCGACGGCGAGCACGCGCCGAACGACGTGCGCAGCATCCTGGCCAGCCTGCAGGCGGTGGCGCCGTACGCGGCGCAGCCGGTGGTGCGCGCGGTGCAGGGCGACACCGCGCTGATCAAGCAGCTGCTGGACATCGGCGCCAAGACGCTGCTGGTGCCGATGGTGGACACCGCCGAGCAGGCCGTGGCCCTGGTGGCCGCCACCCGCTACCCACCGCTGGGCGTGCGTGGCGTGGGCGCGGCGGTGGCGCGCGCTTCGCGCTGGAGCGGCCGCGCTGATTACCTGCAGGCCGCCGACGACGAGGTGTGCCTGCTGGTGCAGGCCGAATCGGCCACCGCGCTGCGCAACCTCACCGCCATCTGCGCGGTGGAAGGCGTGCATGGCGTCTTCATCGGCCCGGCGGACCTGGCGGCGTCGATGGGCCACCGCGGCAACCCGGGGCATCCGGAGGTGCAGGCGGCGATCGACGAGGCCATCCGCACCATCGTCGCCAGCGGCAAGGCGGCCGGCACCCTGACCAGCGACGCCGCCGCCGCGCGCCGCTACCTGGACATGGGCGCCAGCTTCGTCGCGGTCGGCGTGGACGTGCTGCTGCTGGCCAATGCCGCGCGCAAGCTCGCGGCGGATTTCGGCGTGGCCGCGGGCGCTGCGCCCACGGCGGCGCCGCGCGCGGGTTACTGAGCCGCGGCCGCTTCGCCCGCCGCGCAGCGGGCGCACACGCAGGCCTTCATGCGCTGGTCCGGGGGGATGCGGGCCAGCACCTCGGCCGGGATGCGGGTGCGGCTGCACCAGCACTCGACGTCGAAGCGCCCGCACGCCGCGGGCGTGCAGCCATTGGGGCCGCCGCACAGCGGGCAGGTGGGGGCGGCCAGCGGCACGGCGGGCGGCAGTTCTTCACGCATCGGGCGAGTATCGCGGTCAACGCGGGCCTGCCCGGTGCTGTGCCGGCCCACCGGAAAGACCTTGAAGCCCTGGCTTTGGCGTCGGCGGGGGCGGGCGTCCGACAATCGCCGCCATCCCTTTCTCGAGGCCGCCCGGCGCGGCCGACCGCCATGTCCTTCGCGTTGTTCCGATCGGCCCGTCTTGGCCGGATGGCTGGCCTGGTGGCCCTCGTCGTCGCCGGCCTGAGCGCCTGCGGCGGCGGCGGGGGGGGCGCCGTGGGCGCGGCGCCGCCGCCGACGCGCCGGGGCCCGGGCCGCGGCGCCCCCGGCGGCGCGGCCGCGCGGGCGGCGGGGGGGGCCGCGGCCACCACGGGCCCCGGCACCCTGAAGTCCGCCACGCCGCTGCAGACCGTGCCGCTGGCCCAGCTGGCCGCCGTGCTGGACAGCGCGCCGATCGTCGGCCAGCGCTCGCGCTATGCGGTCACCACCTGGCGCCTGACCTACACCACGGTGGACGGCGAGGGCCGCGAGGTCACCGCCTCCGCGCTGGCCGCCGTGCCGGTGAAGCCCGCCGGCCAGGCCAGCCCGGTGATGTCGTGGCAGCACGGCACCCTGTTCGAAGACCGCCGCGTGCCCAGCAACAACGCCCCGCTGGAGGAGCCGGCGGTGCTGCTGGCCTCGCTCGGCTACATCACCGTGGCCGCTGACTACGTGGGTTATGGCGCATCGAAGGGCACGCCGCACCCGTACCTGATGTCGGGCCCCACCGCCGCGGCGGTGGTGGACCTGCTGACGGCGGCCAGGCAATGGCGCGCTGCGAACGGCGTGCGCGACAACGGCCAGCTCTTCATGGCCGGCTATTCCGAGGGCGGCTACGCCACCATGGCGGCGCTGCGCGCGATGGAGGCGTCCGCCAGCCCGCACCTGGCCAACCTGGTGGGCATCTCGCCCGGGGCCGGCCCCTACAGCGTGACGGCGACCATGGACAGCATGCTGGCCCTGGTGCGCGAACGCAGCAATTTCCTGCGCCTGGTGGCCTGGCCCGGCGTGCTGCGCAGCCTCAGCCCCAGCACCCGCACCATGCTGCGCCAGCTGCTGCTGCAGGAGGTCATCCCGCCCGAGGCGGACGTGGTGCTCACCTCCACCTTCATCGACCTGTACCTGTCCGACGACACCGACGCGCTGGACGCCTTGAGCAACGTGCACGCCTGGAAGCCGACCTACCCCGTGCTGATGTTCCATGGCCACGACGACCGCACCGTGGCCTACGACGTGGCCACCCGCACCCTGGCGGCGCAGCGGGGGCGCGGGTCCACCAGCGCCAGCCTCACGTCCTGCGACGCCGGCGCCGGCGTGCCGGCGGGCCACCTGGAATGCGTGCTGCCGTACTTCCGCTTCATGCTGGCGGCGGCGCAGGGGGCGGCACGGGACCTGTGAGTCCGGTGGACGCGCATCTTTGCTGATAGGGGCCGGCAGGTTTTCGCAGGCGTGCCCAAAGGGCGCGCAGACATTGCAAGCGCGGGCCGGCTTCGACATGGGTGCCCGCGCCGCGCCCGGACCGCACCACCGGGCGCCGCCCGCCGGGCGCTATCGCGTCAGGTCGAAGGGCGTCACCGGCGGTGCGTCATTGCCCCAGCTGCCGCGGATGTAGGTCGCCACGGCGGCCAGCTCGTCGGTGGTGATCTCGTGGCCGAAGGGCGGCATGCCGAAGGGCCGCGGGTTGCCGGCGGTGGCGGGCGGGTAGCCGCCGCTGGCGATGGCGACGACCACGTTGGCGGCCGAGTCCATCGTCACCGCGCGGTTGCCGGCCAGCGGCGGGTAGATGCCGGCCACGCCGCGGCCTTCGTCGCCGTGGCAGTCGGCGCAGCGCTTGTCGTACACCGCCTTGCCGCGCGCCATCTGCTCGAAGTCGCGCTTGATCGGCTCGCGCTTCGGTGGTGGCGTCTGCGGCAGCGTGCGCAGGTAGGCGGCCATGGCCTGCAGGTCGGCGTCGCTCAGGTGCTGGGTGCTGCGCAGCACCACCTCGGCCATCGGGCCCATCACCGACGCGCCCGGGGCCTGGCCGGTCTTCAGCAGCTGCACCACCCGTGCCGTGTCCCAGGTGGCCAGGCCCGCTTCCGCCGGTGAATTCAGCGAGGGCGCGTACCAGTCCTGCATCGGCAGCGCGGCGCCGGCCAGCGATTCGTCGTCGCGGATGGCGCCCAGCGCATTGCGCGCCGAATGGCAGGCGCTGCAGTGGCCCAGGCCGCGCACCAGGTAGGCGCCGCGGTTCCAGTCGGCGGGGCGGCCGGGATCGTCACGGTGCGTCTCGGGCCTGAAGTACAGCGCCCGCCACACCGCGAGCGCGGCCTGGCTGTCGTACGGGAAGCGCAGCGCATGCGGGCGCTGCGGCGCGCGCGTGGGCGGCAGGCTGCGCAGGAAGGCGAAGATCGCGTCGCTGTCCGCCCGCGTCACCCGCGTGTAATGGGTGTAGGGGAAGGCGGGATACAAGAGGCGCCCGTCGCGCGAGCGGCCGTTGTGCAGCGCGCGCCAGAAGTGCGAGCCATTCCAGGCGCCGAGGCCGGTCTCGGCGTCGGGCGTCAGGTTGCTGGTGAAGACGGTGCCGAAAGGCGTCTCGATGCCGCGGCCGCCGGCAAAGGGCACGCCGCCGCGCAGCGTGTGGCAGCCGATGCAGTTGCCGGCGCGGGCCAGGTATTCACCCCGCGCCAGCAGCTCCGGCGCGGCGGCGCCGGCAGCGGGCGGGGGCTCGTCGCTGATGCGCGATTCGCCGCGCAGGTTCATGGTGACGACGATGCCGGCCAGCACAGCCAGCAGCACCAGGAGCGCGAGCAGCGCGGTGGCCGCGCGCCTCATGGGACAAGCTCCGGACTGCGCGCGCCGTCATCGTCCTTCGGGCGGCCGTGCGGGGGCACCGTGCAAGCCGCGCACCGCGTCCGCCCGCAGGCGCCCTTCGGCCGGCCGTGCGTCATGGCCGCAGCTCCGACACGCCGGCGCAGCGCAGCGCCGGCGCGGGTTCCGCGGGACCGGGCGCCGGCTCCGGCTTGACCCCCGCCGGCACCGCCTGCGCCGGCAGCCAGTTGGCCAGCGCGTTGATGTCCTGCGGCGTCAGCTTCTTCGCGATCTGCGCCATGCAGTCGGGCTCGGCGCTGCGGCGCAGGCCGATCTGCCAGCGGCCCAGCTGGGCGATCAGGTAGTCGCGCGGCAGCGCCAGCAGGCCGGGCGTGGCCGGTTCGCGGCCCATCAGCGCGCTGCCGTGGCAGCCGGCGCAGGCCGGCACGCCGCGCGCGGGGTCGCCGTGGCGCACCAGGGCTTCGCCGCGGGCGCGCTGGGCGGCGTCGGGGTCGGTGCGGGCGGGCGGCGGGTAAGGCAGGTCCAAGCTTCCAAAGTAAGCGGCCATTTCATGCAGGTAGGCATCGCTCAGCGGATCCACCAGGTAGGTCATGCGGGCGTTGCGGCGCCGGCCTTCGCGGAAGTTCAGCAGCTGGTTGTAGAGGTAGCCGGCGGGCTTGCCGGCGATGCGGGGGAAGTAGCCCTCGTTGCCCGCGCGGCCCTCGGCGCCGTGGCAGCCGGTGCAGGCCTGCACGCGCTGGGCGATGGTGTCGGTGACCGGGCGGCGCGGGCTGCTGGCGCCTGCGGGCGCGGCGGGCTGCGCCGGCGCGGCCAGGCTG
>CBIHPZ010000377.1:0-4683 GCA_966211865.1 uncultured Aquabacterium sp. | reverse complement strand
CAGGCGGCGCAAGCCGGCACCCTGCACGTGTTCACGTCCGATGCCGCCGGCTTCAACACCCATTCGGTCTGGTACGACGACGGCCGCGAGGTGACGGTGGTGGACGCGCAGTTCACCCACGCCCACGCCCAGGCGCTGATCGACCAGGTGAAGAGCCGCACCCGTTCGCCGATCACGCGGGTGATCGTCACCCACCCGAACCCGGACAAGTTCAACGGCCTGCCGGTGTTCCATGCGGCGGGCGCGGTCAGCATCGCGTCGGCCGCCACCGCGGCCGCCATGCCCACCGTGGACGCGTACAAAAGACGCTATTGGGTCGACGTGGCCGGCGCCTTCACCGAGGCGACGTACCCGCGCATCGAGCCGGTGAAGCAGACCTTCTCGCAGCGTTTGACCATCCGCCTGGCCTCGGGCGAGACCCTGACCTTGACCGAGCTGCCGCAGCCCGGCATTTCCAGCCACCAGACCGTGGTGCGCATCGACCGGACCGGCGACCTGGTGGTCGGCGACCTCGTGCATTCGAACCACCACGCCTGGCTGGAAGGCGGCATCGTCAACGGCACGCCGGTGCCGACGCTGGCGGGCTGGAAGGCGGACCTGCGCGAGCTGCCGAAGCTGGGAACGGGCAAGGTCTATGGCGGCCGTGGTGACGCGCTGCCGGTGCGCGAGGCGGTGGCGCAGCAGGTGGCGTACCTGGAACGCACGGAGGCCATCGTGGACCGCTACCTCGACGGCCTGGGCGAGCGTGCGCAGGAAGCCGCCGACCCGAAGCGTGCCCAGGCCCACCACGCGGCCCTGCAGTCCGCGGTGGCCGCGGCCTTCCCCGGCTTCGCGGGGCCGGACATGGTGGGCTACAGCGTCTACGGCCTGGTGCAGCAGAAGCTGGCGCAGCGGCGGCCGTGAGATGGCGCAGAGCCGCTGACAGGCGCGCTGAAGACGGTCACCGATGCATGCCCATGGTCACCTTTGTGGCCGGGCACCCAGCCGTACACTGATTCGAAGCCCGGCCCGACCGGGCGCGAATGGAGACGGCCATGCATTCGGTGCGCATCGAGCTGCTGCAGCAGATGCCGATCTTCGGCGCCATCAGCGAATCGGCGCTGGCCTATTTGCTGGAACCGGCCACCGAAGTGCGCTTCGCCGCCGGCACCTGGCTGTGCCGCGAAGGCGAGCCGGCGCAATCGATGTACGTGCTCGAATCCGGCCGCGTCGCCGTGATGAAGGCCTGGAACGGCCAGGACCTGATGCTGCGTGAACTGGGCACCGGCGACTGCATCGGCGAGATGGCGCTGCTGGACCTGTTCCCGCGCAGCGCGTCGGTGCGGGCGCTGGACGATTGCATCGCCATCGAGCTCACGTCAGCCCACCTGATGCGCCTGTACGAGCACGACCTGGAGCAGTTCGCGCTGATCCAGATGAACCTGGCGCGCGAGATGAGCCGCCGCCTGCGCCAGACCGACGAGATGCTGTTCCGCACCCGCATGGGCGATCCGCCGGCCCAGGTGCCGCCGGTGTTCCGCAGCGCTTGAACCAAGGGGCGCTGCCTCACAGGACGGGTCAAGGGCTGTTGCCCTGGTGACCGTTGCCGGCCCCGCTGGCGAGCCGGTAGGCCCGCGCAGCGAACGGCGCAGCCCTGGTTTGTCCTCCGGCGTCAGCCGCGCGCCGCCGGCCACAGCGCCATGCCGCCGGCCAGGCTGAAGGCTTGCGGCCGGCCCAGCCGGCGCAGCGCTCGCGCCGCCACCGTGCTGCGCGCGCCGCTGCGGCAGACGAAGACCAGCGGCGCCTGCGGCGGCAGCGCCAGCCAGCCCGGCAGCGCGTTCAGCAGCGAGGACAGCGGCACCGCCTGCAGCCGGGCCATGCCGCCGGCCGCCCCCGCCGGGCCCAGCCGCTGCTCGTAGGCCTCGCGCACGTCCACCAGCAGCGGCGCGGGCTGGGCGCCGAGCAGGGCGTCGAAGGCGGCCGGGTCCAGTTCCACCGCCTCGTTCGGGCAGGCGCCTTCCACCCGCGCGCCGCAGGCCAGCGTCTGGTACTCGGTCAGGCCCAGGCCCGCTTCCAGCGTGGCCTTGGCGGCGGCGAAGGCGGGGGCATCCATCGACCCGGCCAGCACGGCGCCCAGCAGCGGCTGTGCCGCCGCTTCCACCGCCAGCGTGGTGGCCAGGCGGCGGTCGTAGTCGTGGCCCGGCAGCAGCAGGGTGTTCATGCCCGCCACGCGCGCCAGTGCCAGCAGCGATGGCGCAAAGGCCAGCGGCGCGCTCTGCGCGAAATCGCTGCGGCCCAGTGCGCCGGGCATCACCATGTCGCCGACGAAGGCGGTGGCCAGGCCGGCGGCGTCGTGCAGCAGGTAGGTGGTGGAGTCTTCGGTGTGGCCCGGCGTGGCCAGGCGCGTGAGCCGGCGTGGGCCGATCGCGATGTGGGCGTGCCCCTGCGGCCAGCCCAGCGCGTCGACGGGGCCGGCCAGCGCGGGGTCGGCGGGCAGCGCGGCGCGCAGCGCGGGGGCGGACGACGCATGGTCGCCATGGCTGTGCGTGTCCAGCACCGCGGCCAGCGCGTAGCCCTGGCAGCCCAGCCATTGCGACAGCGGCTGCGTCAGCTCCGGCAGCGGGTCGATGACGACGCAGCGCCGCGTGGCCGCGTCGGCCAGCACGTAGCAGCAGGCGCCGTCCACCTCGTGGCGCGTCACGCCATCCGCCAGGCCCGCCGGGCCCGTGCCGGCGCTGCCCAGGCAGGTGGCGCGCACCGCCTCGCCGCAGGCGCGGATGCGGGCGCAGGCCTCGGTGATGAAGGCCTCGTCGGCCATCGGGCCGAAGGACAGCCGCACCGCGGATTCGGTCTGCCATTCGGGCAGGCCCATGGCCTGCAGCACGTGGCTGGGCTCGGCGCGCCCGGCGCCGCAGGCCGAGCCGGCGGACACGCGCATGCCGGCGGCGTCGAACAGGTCCAGCACCAGCTTGGAACTCAGGGCCGGCACCGAGAAATTCAGCGTGGTGGGCAGGCTCAGCGCACCGAAGCTCCCGGGCGGCGTCGAAGGCCCGCCATCACCCCCCGAGGGGGGCGGGTCAACGCGGGAACGGCCCGGCGTCGACTCCGGCAAGACGTTGAAGACCAGGCCCGGGAACGCGGTGGCCAGCGCGTCGGCCAGGCGGTCGCGGAAGGCGGCGAGCGTGGCGTGGTCGCGGAAGCGCTGGCCGCTCTCCAATGCCGTTAGCACCGCGCCCAGGGCGGCGATGCCGGCCATGTTCTCGGTGCCCGAACGGGAAGCGCCTTCCTGCCCGCCGCCGGCCATCAGCGGCGTGAAGGGCGCGCCTTCGCGCACGTAGAGCATGCCGATGCCCTTGGGCGCGTAGAGCTTGTGGCCGGAGTAGGGCGCGTAGTCGATGCGGCGGCCGCTCCATTCGGCGTCCAGGCGCTGCGCGATCTTGCCCAGCGCCTGCACGCTGTCGACCATCCACAGCGCCGGGCTGCCGGCCAGCGCGGCGGCGATGCCGGCCAGGTCGCTGACGACGCCGGTCTCGTTGTTGGCGGCCATCGTGCACACCAGGCCGGCCTGGGCCGCGTGCGCGCGCAGCCAGGCCAGGTCGTGGCGGCCTTGGCGGTCCACGGGAATGGGCGTCACGTCCAGCCCCAGGCCCAGCAGCGCGTTCCAGTGCCGCAGCGCCTCGGGCACGGCCTTGTGTTCGGTGGCGCCGTACAGCAGCCGCGTGGGGGTGGGCTGGCCCGCGGCGCGCCGCGCGGCGATGGACTGCAGCGCCGACAGCACCGAGGTCTGGATGCCTTCGGTGGCGCCGCTCAGGAACAACAGGCGGCCGTCGGGCGCGCCCAGCACGCGGCGGGCGCGGGCCCGCACGCCGTCCATCAAGGCGCGGGCGCGCAGGCCGGCGCTGTGCGTGCTGCTGGGGTTGCCGAAGTCCTCGGTCATCACCGCCAGCGCGGCGTCCCTTGCCTCTGCCAACACCGGCGTGGTGGCGTTGGCGTCCAGGTAGATCTCCATGATGTGGGCCGATGTGCTCGTGCTTTGGGGCTGGGACGGCAGTGTCCGATCGGCCCCCCGAAAAATGCTCGCAATGTTCCGGGGGTGGGCCGGGCGGTGCGCGGGTTTTTTCTCATCGTGGCGCTGAAACCGGAAAAATCCCGCAAGAACTGCCGCGAGAGACACCGGAACTGCCCGGGAATGCGTTTGCGGCGCGAGCGGCGTGCTTGCGGTTTTGCAAGCGCTGACCACAGAATCAGCGCCACTTTCTGCTCCCAGGGCCAGCGAATGAGGAAATTCGACGCAACCGACCGCGAACTGCTGAGCCTGCTGCAGCGCGATGCGGAAACGCCGATCGGCAAGATCGCGGAAGCGGTGCACCTCTCGCCCACGCCGTGCTGGCGGCGCATCCAGCGCCTGCGCGACGAGAAGGTCATCACCAAGCAGGTGGCGCTGCTGGACCCGGTGAAGCTCAACGTCGGCGTGACGGTCTTCGTCTCGGTGCGCACCAACCAGCACAACGACAACTGGTTCGAGAACTTCAACTCCACCGTGCGCCAGATTCCGGAGGTGGTCGAGTTCTACCGCATGAGCGGCGACGTGGACTACCTGCTGAAGGTGGTGGTGCCCGACATCGCCGCCTACGACAAGGTCTACAAGCGCCTGATCAAGTCCGCCGACCTGTTCGACGTGAGCTCCAGCTTTGCGATGGAGGA